>JAIOQJ010000623.1 GCA_021413475.1 Planctomycetota bacterium
GACCGACCAGGAGAGTCACGGCTACTGCGCCGAGGGCCGATTCTTGCACGAGCCGGACAGCCAGCACGGGAGCATCCATGACGTGTTGATGCTCGGCACCACGGTTGACACGTTCAAGCCGATTGGTAAGCCGTGGAATACCCCGCAATACGACGCGACCGGGTACGAGATGCCGATCAGTCACCCGGTCGTCGCGGGCCGCCTGTACCTCCGCGGCGCTGACGGCATCTATTGTTGGAACCTGTGCAAAACCGTCCGCTGATAAGTGGAGAAACCAATGATAGTTCGCATCCTACTTTCCCTCCACTTCATAGCCTGCGCCACGAGTGTTCGAGCTGAACCTCCGGCAACAACCGGGCACGTCATCGCCAGCGTCGAGTACCCGCTCAAGACCCCTCGAGCGCGTGATCCCGCGCTGGGCGGCGCGCGTGACAAGGTGTCCGTCAGTGTCTGGATTCCCGAAGGCGTGAAGGTCGTTCGTGGAGGGATCTGCAATCCGTTCTCGAAGGGCGATAATGTTTCGAAGCACTGGCAAGCCGCCTGCCGCCACTGGCAGTTCGCCTACGTGCAGGTGGACTTCGACGCGGTGAAGAAGGAGGAATTCGCGCTCCTCAAGACAGGATTGACCGACTTGGCCAAGAAGACCGGGCACCCCGAGCTGGAAAATCTTCCACTCTGCTTCATTGGTATGTCTCGCGGCGGCGGCATGAGCATGCAGCTCGGCGAAATGATGCCCGACCGCACCATCGCGGTCGCCCCGGTTTGCCTGGAGGTTGGGCCGGCGTCAGACGCCGCCCGCCGCATCCCGGTAATGACCATATTTGGCGAAAAAGACGGATTTCAGATGGAGAAGCTGTTGACCAAGCTCCCGGCGGAGCGGAAACTCGAAGCCAGGTTCGGGATCGCGGTGCAGTGGGACCGCAAACACGAGTTCGCACTGGCCAACAACCTCGCATTCGTGTTTTTCGACGATGTGATTGCCGGCCGTTTACCCAAACAGCCGGCCGCGGACAAGCCTATGCCTCTTACGGAGATTCCACTCACGAACGGATGGCTCGGCGACTTCGAAACGTGGGGCAAAGGCGGAAAGATGCCGACCATCGCGGCATGGAATGGCTACAAGGGCGACCGCGACAAGGCGTGCTGGTTTCCGTCGGAGCGCACGGCAGCGGTATGGCAAGCGTTCGTCGGAGCGAGCAAGGACGTAATCATCTCCGCGCCCCCCGGTTTGGGCGACAAGCAGCCGTTCGCAATCGTCTCCGCCAGGAAGCCGTTGCGGGTGAATCTGACGCTATCCAAAGACATCAAACCGACCAAGGTAACGATTTGGGACGCCGACAGGCGGCTCGCCGAAACGACCGAAAGTCCTTGGACGTTTATGGTTTCGCTGAAGCCCGGCATACACTCGATTATTGCCATGGTTGAGGACTCCGCCGGCCGCAAGGCATCGCGACCACACACCATTGTTGTCGAAGAGTAATCCAGACGGACGACACGGAATTGGCCTCAAGTCCGATTCGGTAGAAGTCTGTGGTTGCATCCGACCCAACGCGCTGGTGACAGTCGCCCCGTGGCAAATTGAAATCGAAATAAGCGGCAAGTTGCTGGCACTCGCGGTCTCTGCCGCGCCGGCCGTCGCTATGGGTTGCTTTGAGCATGAGCACGAAGGACTTTAGCAATTTTCGACGCGGGATTTGGCGAAGTTCGGCTAAATCAAAATGGGTCCATCGCCGGCTTGACTTGCCAGCCAAGTTATAAAGCTTACTTTCAGGACGTAAGAAGATACTCCGAAATAAGTTACGAGACAACCAGATATGACGGTATCCGCCGAGTTCATGAAGGAGATTACGAAATGCCAGCGGCATTTGCATTCCTTCATTCTGTCGATGGTCTGGAATCCGGTCGAGGCGGACGACGTTTTGCAGGAAACGAATCTGGTGCTTTGGGAGAAAGCCGCGGAGTTCGATGGCAGCCGCCTGTTTCTGCCCTGGGCCATGCGGTTTGCCCAGTGGCAGACGCTCGCGTGGCTTAAGCGGCATCGACGGCAACAACAGCGGTTCGTGTTCGATGACGATCTCGCCAAATTGCTGGCAGACGAAGCGGCGGCCGATGAGCCGGCGTTCGAAGCCCGGCGGCATGCCCTGGCATCGTGCATGCAGAAGCTCAATCCAGAGCATCGCGAACTCATCGCCCGTCGGTATGAGCCCGATGCGTCGGTCAATGCCATGGCTGTGGCGGGCGGGACTACCGCCAAGGCGGTTTCGGACAAGCTGCGACGCATTCGTCATTCGCTGCTCGAGTGCATCAATAAAACGCTCGCAGAGGAAGCCCTACCATGAATTCGATCGACACTGATCTCGAAGCGCTCTTCAATCGACTCGCCGATGGCATCGCGACGGAAGCGGACGAGCAACGCCTTGGCGAATTGTTGCGCAACAGTCCCGAGACTCGGCGCGCCTGTCGGGAATTCATGGCGCTGCACTCCGCTCTTCATTGGGATTACGTCGCGACCGCTTCGCCCGAACTGTCGCCGATGGCAACATCGCCCATGGCCGTTTCCGCCCGTCCGTCGCGAAGGGGTTGGGGCTTGGCCTTCATTGCGGGAGTGCTGGCGGCGAGCGTCGTGGCAGTGGCAGTGATATTGCTGAGGCCGATTCATCCGACGGGTCCCGAGAAATCGGCAGAACCGGTGCAGGCGGAGGACGTTAAGGCCGACTCGATTGCGGCCTTGTTGGTGGATCAAGCGGGAGCGGAGTTCGCCAAGGAACGCGGTCCGGACGGAGTTCGCTTCGGGCCGGGTCAATACGAGCTGTTGAAGGGGATCGTCCATCTGCGCTTCGCGCATGGAGCGGAAGTGGTCATGACGAGTCCAGCGCGGCTGGACGTGAAGGACGAACAGCACATTCGGCTGGTGTACGGAAAAGTGCGGGTCACCGCGCCGCCCACTGCCAAGGGGTTCACGGTGGCGACTCGCGACGCGGACTACGTGGACCTGGGCACCGAGTTCAGTTTGAGCGTCGATCCCGGCAGCGCAGTGAGCGATCTTTACGTGTTTGACGGGCAGGTCAACGTGGCGGAGCCTCGATCGGGGAAGGTGTTATCCGAGGTCATGGGTGGCAAGTCGTCGCGGTATGTCGATGGCAAGCTCGAAGCGGCGCCCGAGGTCAAAGAAGGAGACTTTCCGACCCCGGGCACGATCGGACTGAAACGGTGGGAGCAGTATGCGCAGGAATTGCAAAAAGATCGCAGCCTGCTGGCGTTTTTTCCATTCCGCCGTGCCGCGGACGAGTCCGTGCTGGTGAATGAAGTCAACAAGAGTGCGATGATCGATGGACGGATTACGGGTGCACGCTGGACGACGGGACGCTGGCCGGGGAAAGACGCATTGCTGTTCGACCGTGATACGGATTTCGTTCAGATCAACATTCCCGGCGAGCATCGGGATCTGACGATCGCGGCGTGGTTGAAGGTTGATCGTTTGGATTTCGTGCTCAATGCGATTCTGAACTCTGATGGGTACGAGCCAGGTGGGATGCACTTTCAATTGAATCGCCAAGGATTCCCGCGTGGTGGGCTCATCATCGAGGGCAGCTTCCAGGATCAGGTCGTGGGGAAACCGGTTCCCCTGGGTAAATGGACTCATGTCGCCTCGGTGTTATCGACGCGCACTCGGTCCCAGCAGATTTACCTGAATGGGGTCCTGGCTCGCGAGCGTCGCTGGCGGAGCGATCAGGTCGTGCGTCCAGGTTCTTGTCGGATCGGCAACTGGTTGGCAAAACCGAAGGACGAATTCGCGACTCGCGCCTTCCGAGGCCAGATCGATGAACTCGCGATTTGGAACCGTGCCTTGCCGAGAGAGGAAGTGGAGCGGCTGTTCAAGGCCGGAGAGCCACGGTTGATCTGGAGTGATGAGTAACCGAACAAGCATTGTAGATGCCGAATAGTCCCGCCTGCATGGCCTGCCGAAAACCCGCCAAGTGTCTCCTGCTTTCGATCCATGAATTTGAGCGCCTCAGATAGAGGATATATCAAGATGAATCCCAACCGCTGTTCCGGGCCGATTTCTCGGCGGTCTTTTCTCACGATGGGAACCCTCGGTATCACTGGACTGAGTCTCGGTGATGTGATGCGTCTGCGAGCCGCCCAAGGTAAGAGGAACGCGGCCCCGGACACGTCGGTCATCTTCGTTTGGTTGGCGGGTGGTCCGCCGCATTTGGACATGTACGACATGAAGCCGGACGCCCCGGAAGAATACCGCGGGCCGTTCAAGCCGATCAAGACGAACGTCCCGGGCCTCGACGTTTGTGAGCACATGCCGCTCCACGCGAAGTGCGCGGACAAATTTACCGTGATCCGCAGCATCGCGCACACCTTCAACGACCACGGCGGCGGTTCCAAGCGGGTGATGACCGGCCGAATCCCACTGACACCCACCGAGACGGTGAACGACTCACCGGCGGTCTGCACGATCGTCGCCAAGATGCGGGAGAAGTACAAGCTCGGGCTTCCGAACTGCGTGTCGGTGGTGGACGGCGGCCGGTCCAATGTGGACACGTACGCGCAGGGGGCCGCGTACCTAGGGCGCGGATACACGCCGTTCATGGTGGACGGCGACCCGAGCAAACCCAACTTCCAGGTCAAGAATATCGGCGTCAGCGAGGAGATGGCCCTGCGGCTCGACGACCGGTTCACGCTCCTGCGTGGCATTGAGGGCGTGCGCAGGGAGGCGGACACGAACCGCGCCCTGCTGACAATGAGTGGGCACTACGAGCGGGCCTTCGACATGCTGACCAGCACACAGGCCCGGGTCGCGTTCGACCTGTCAAAGGAGCCGATCGCCCTGCGTGAGCGATACGGCCAGAATGCCTGGGGCCAGCGGGCGCTCATGGCCCGGCAGCTGGTCGAGGCTGGGTGCAGCTTCGTGACGGTTGTGATGGAGAACCCGAACATACCGGGGTGTTTCTACAACTGGGATACGCACGCAGTCAACCACGACAACTTTATCGACATGAAGCTACGCTTGCCGTTGTATGACAAAGCGGTGACCGCGCTGGTCGAGGACCTACACGCACGGGGACTGACCAAGAAGGTGATGTTGGTGGTCACAGGCGAGTTCGGCCGGTCGCCGAGGATCAGCAAGGCCGACGGCGGAGCTAAGGGCATGCGGTCCGGGCGTGAACACTGGCCGCAGTCGATGTCGGTGTTAGTTTGTGGCGGCGGGATGAAGCACGGCCAGGTGATCGGATCAACCGACAAGCTGGGCACACACCCGCACGACAATCACCTGACGCCGAACGACCTGTGGGCGACGGTCTACAAGCACCTGGGGATCGATCCGGACACGAACCTGTACGACCAGCAGCAGCGCCCCGTGCCGATTCTCCCGTTTGGCGAACCGATTCGCGAATTGACCTGAAAATTTAGAGCGCGTGAGGATCCTGCCCAACCATGAATTTCCGACAGTAAACCTGTTGGCTTTTCCCACCCCAATTGTTCGCGACGCGAACGCCATTTGCAAGTTGCGAGGTTATCGATGGCTTGGTTTTCTTCCAATCTCACCCGCCGAAATTTGCTTCGGCTCGGCGCTGGCGGCGTGCTCGGCTGGTCGTTGCCTCAGATGCTGGCGCTCCAGGCAACCGCGGATTCGAACCGGCGATCGGGAAGAGCCAAGAGCGTCCTTGTCATCCTTGAACAGGGCGGCATGTCCCACATCGATACTTGGGATCCCAAGCCCGATGTGGTGCTTGACCACCGCAGCCCGTACAAGCCCGTGGCGACCCGAGTGCCTGGCATGCAGTTCACAGAGTTGCTGACGAAAACCGCCCGCATCGCTGATAAACTGGCCGTGGTGCGTTCGATGCATCATCGCAACGGGCGTGTCGCGTCGGGCCATCCAGACGGCACGCAATACGCGCTATCCGGTTCGCACCCTGGGTCGGCCTTCGAAATGCCGGATATTGGCTCCATGGTGGCGCACGTCCTTGGCACGGAGTGCAGGGATCTTCCGCCCTACATCATGGTGCCCGGCAATCACGAACAGGCTGGCATGACGCGCACCGGTTTTCTTCCCGCTGGAACGCGGGTCTTCAAGACCGGAGGACGCGATCTCTCGGCACGAGAATGGAACATCACGAGCAATCTGACGCGCGCCGATGTACCCACTCCTCGCCTGATCGGGCGTCAGCACTTGCTTGAGTCGCTTGAAAACCGCTCTCCGGGACATGCGGGCATCAATCCGGGCGGCATGGATCGCTTTTACGAGCAAGCCTTCGCCATGATGACCAGCCCTCGCGTTGCCGCGGCCTTTGATTATCAGGGAGAACCAACAAAGATTCGTGATCGGTATGGTCGTGGACATCGCGGAGCGTGCTACCTCGTCGGAAGAAAGCTGATTGAGGCCGGCGTGCGCTTCGTGACGGTCGATGTGCGCTGGCCGTTGACGAGCGAAACTCCTCTGGGCGGCAACTTGAACTGGGATCATCACGATTACATCTACACCTCGGGGACGTGCAACCTGCCTGGCGCAGGTGGCGGCGGCGCGGGACGCTACGGCATCGGCCACTGGGTGATGATGGGCAGCGTGGACCATGCTTTTTCCGCCCTGATCGAGGACCTGGACCA
This sequence comes from Planctomycetota bacterium, assembly GCA_021413475.1. Taxonomy (GTDB): domain Bacteria; phylum Planctomycetota; class Planctomycetia; order Gemmatales; family Gemmataceae; genus JAIOQJ01. Next base: position 6,622 of record JAIOQJ010000623.1, read on the forward strand.
ACGAGGCCTTCTGGATGAGACGCTAGTGTGCTTCATCACGGAGTTTGGCCGTACGCCGAGGCTCAATCGCCACCAGGGTCGCGATCATCACGTGGGTGCCTATTCCATCGCGTTCGCCGGCGCCGGCGTGCCGGGCGGCCAGGTCATCGGTCGCTCCGACCGCGACGGGGGCTATGTTACCGATCTCCCCTTCAATCCAGAAAATTACGCGGTCAGTATCTACGAGAAACTCGGCATCGACCGCAGTCTACCTGTCTACACCTCAAGCAACCGCCCGATGTTCATTGGCCACGGATTCGAGCCGATCACCCAGTTGTTTTAGGGTTATGAACGGCAGCCGAGGCCGAAGGCGTGGGATTTTGTTTGTCGATCTTTTCGGGAGGGAGTGGAAGCCTTTTTATCAGGGAGTGCCTTCATGCTTGACTTTATTGATGATCGTCGCGGTTTCTCGCGTCGGTCCTTTTTACGGGTCGGCAGCCTGGCCCTGGGAGGGCTCGCATTGCCGCAGTTGCTGACGGCAAAGACGGCGAGCTCGACGAGTTCAAAGATCCTTCGCGACAAGGCGGTCGTCTTCCTGTTCATGCATGGTGGACCCAGCCAGATCGAAACGTTCGACCCGAAGATGTCGGCGCCGGTCGAAATCCGCAGCGTCACCGGCGAGGTGCAAACGAAGCTCCCCGGCGTGACGTTCGGCGGCACGTTTCCGAAGTTGGCTGAGCGAGCGGATCGACTGGCGATCGTCCGCTCGTTCACGTTCGGAGGCCGCAGCGACCACGACCTCCGGCCGATCGCCGGCAGGGAATCGCTCGACGCCAATCTCGGTACGGTTTATTCCCGAATCGTCGGTGCGAACCGGCCCGGCACGGGCATGCCTACCAACGTCGTGCTGTTCCCGCGGTCGGTCGATCCGACGGCAGGCCCGAACAATAACGTTTTCGGCCGACTCGACAGTACGGGGCCGTTCGGCTCGGCCTACGCGCCACTGGTCCCCGGTTCGAGCGGCGGCGGCGGCTCATTGCACGAGGACATGAAGCTGAAGGTGTCCCGCGATCGGATGGAAGACCGCAGGCAGTTGTTGGCTCTCTTCGACGGCGTGAAGCGGAAGTTGGATTTTGAGGGGTTCGACGACTACCAGCGGCAGGCCTACGAGACGATCCTCGGCGGCGCGGAGAAGGCGTTTGATCTGTCGCAGGAGAACTCGCGGACGGTTGAGCGGTACGACACCAGCCGTCTGGTCAACCCGGAATCGGTCCGGCTGGGGCCAGACGGGAAACAAAAAGGCTTCTATCCCCGCTATGTCGACCACGGCAAGACGCTGGGCAAGGAACTCCTGCTGGCCCGTCGGCTGGTGGAAGCGGGTTGCGGGTTCGTCACGGTGACGACGAATTTTGCCTGGGACCACCACGCCGACGGCAATAATCCTGCCATGAAAGAAGGCATGAATTTTTCGGGGGCCGTGTTCGATCACGCGGTGTCGGTCTTTCTCGACGACCTGCGTGATCGCGGGTTGGACGACAAGGTGCTTTTCGTCGCGACGGGGGAGATGGGGCGGACACCGAAACTGCAGTCGGACGGCGGTCGCAATCACTGGCCCCACAGCGCGCCGCTGCTGCTCGCCGGCGGCGGCCTCCGAATGGGCCAGGTGATCGGCCAATCGACGCGCGACGCGGGCCGGCCGGCGACGGAGCCGATGACGGTCGAGAACCTACACGCGACGATCTTGCACACGCTGCTCGACATCGGGCGGTTGCGATTGCAAACCCAATTTCAGGAGGTGATCCGAATCGCCACCGCCGCCGACCCGATTCCGGGGCTGACCTTGTAGTTGAGGGGGGACCGTTCCCTGGCTCGTGAGTAGTGGGGCGCGTCATCGTGGATGGAGTCGAGTGGACGCGCCTACGCACATACATGCCAATACAACTATTGTTTGCACTTGATAACATTGCAACCGCGAAGAAACTTACAATAACTTGCGAGCAATATGAAACGTTTCATTGTGTACTCGTCTGCTGTACTGATTTGGCTTCTTGGCCTTTGCCCATGCATACAGGCTCAAACCCCAAGTCCTGCACCACTTTATCAGATGCAGTCCGGGCAGAAGACTCAAGTCGTCTGGTCCAGCAAGGTTCTTGCGCCGGGAAGCCGAACCGATATCGTGGATCTCAAGGAGCCAGGTGTGATTACCCGGTTCTGGGCAACCTTCGGTCCTTCCAAACAGATCGGGCTCGACAATCGTCTTTGCCGCCTCCTTGTCATCAACATCTATTGGGACGGGAGCCGAAAACCCGCGGTGTCCGCTCCGCTGTCGGATTTCTTCTGCCAGCCGCTCGAACTGCAGGCGATTGAAAACGAATTCTTCGCGGCCTCGAACCGATTCTGCGTCTTTGACTGTTCGATTCCCATGCCATTTCGCAAGTCGGCTCGAATTGAAGTGGTGAACGACTCCGACCGGAAGATCGATTTCTTTCATCTGGTGCATGTCGATCGCAAGCCGGTGGGAGAAGACGCGTTGTATCTGCACGCCTATTGGAGACGACAGAGCAACGTCGGCAAACAGGATTCGATCGTCGTGCTGCCGGAAGTCGCCGGCAAGGGACGATACCTGGGAACTCACTGGGCGGTCCACCAAGATCGGCCCGGAAAGAATTGGACATGGTATGACAGGCGGAGCCTGATCTTCACGGACAAGATAAAGGACACCGACGCCCCGACGCTCAAAATCAATTCAATCGACGACTATCTGCTCTCCGGTTGGTGGTCGCGGGAAGAGTCGCATCCGCCCTACGCGCATCGCCACGCGGGACGCCCCTATGTTCACGAGGCCGGCGAGCGCCTATCCATTGTGATGTACCGCTACCATGTCAAAGATGCCGTCTGGTTTCACAAGAACGTTTCGTACAGCTTGACTGGGTTGGGATTCGACGTAGGCCCGTCCGACTGGAGCAGCACCGCATTCTTCTACCTGGACAAGCCGGCGAACAGCCTGCCCGACATTCAAGATGCCGAGATTCGCACGGCGGGATTTGCGACCGAGTCTACCAAAGAAGCGAAGTCCAACGCGGGCGCGGCACCTCCTCCGTAGAGAGCAAAGCCGCTCGGCGACGCAACGACGAAACTTCACCCACAAACGGATCAACCATGACCAGCAATCAAGACGTTCGTTGCAACGGCCTGCACCGGCGTCGGCTTCTGTATATCGGGGTTTCCGCGTTCTGTAGTTTCGTACTTCTCGGGGTGCCCGCGCACGCTGAACAGAAGGACAGGGGTACGACTCTATCTGTCGAGCAGGCCAGGCAATTGGCTCAGGACCGGAGCGGCCGGCTCATACTGGATCACTTGACTGCACTCCCGCCCGAAGCGGCGAAGGAGTTGGCCCGCAACGAGGGATGGCTGTCGCTGAATGGCCTCAAGTCCCTCTCGAACGAAGCCGCTGAGGCCCTCGCTCCGCACAAGGGTCAGTTGCATCTCGACGGGTTGACATCGCTTTCGCCGGAGGCCGCCCGGGCACTCGCCCGTCACAACGGCGAACTGTCGCTCAATGGTCTGCCTTCCCTCTCGGAAGAGGCGGGCATTTCGCTCGCGAAGCACACGAGCGGTCGCCTGCACCTCAAGGGCGTGAAGTCGCTGTCGATGGAAGTGGGCAAGGCATTAGCGCAACGCAAGGGTGGTGGGCCGACCCACAAGATTTTCCTCGACGGCCTGGAAACACTTACGGTCGAGGCGGCCGAGGCGCTGGCAGAAACGCATCCCCACAACTGGGATGGGCGACTGCCGGGATTCAAGACCGTGCCGGTGGACGTGGCCAAGGCGCTGGCAAAACGACAGCACGGCCTGAGCATGGAAGGGCTGACAACGATCTCGGACGAGGCTGCCAAGGCGCTGCAAGGAAAATTGGGAGGCAATCTGCCACGGTTGACCTCACTCACCGTCGAGAGTGCCAAAGCGATCGTCGGGCCTGTGCCAGGACAATTTCATCGCACGCTCGTTCTCGATGGCCTCACCACGCTGCCCAATGATATCGCCCTGGCCATTGGCGGGAAAGACAGCCGCGGCGACCTGCACCTCAACGGCCTGACTTCGCTCACTCCCATTGCTGCGAAGGCCATCTGCCAGCGAGAGGGCGATCTCTACCTCAACGGCTTGACCATGATCTCCTATGAAACTCTCAAGGCTCTCGAGGAGCACAGGGCGAATCCGCATCTTGCCAAGCCCATCGTTTTCCTCAAGAGCCTGACGACGCTTTCTGACGAAGCAGCCGCGGTGCTGGCGGCGTGGCCCAAGTGGTGCGGCGAACTTCCGGCCCTGCCGACACTCTCCGAAAAGACCGCAGCAGCGCTAGCCTCGTCGCGGAATTGGGACGGCAAACTCCCCGCCATCAAGATCCTTTCGCCTGAAGTGTCCCGGGCAGTCGCGCAGCGCACGGGCAACCTCTCCCTCGACGGACTCACCGAACTTTCCGACGAAGCCGCGGACGCGCTGGCCGAACATCGAGGCGGTACTCTGTCGCTCAACGGACTGAAGAACCTCTCGGACAAGGCCGCAGTCGCGCTCGCAAGGCACGACGGCCGAATGTCTCTCAACGGCCTGGCGACCCTTTCCGAGGACGCGGCTAGGGCACTGGCGAAGCACCCAGGCGACTGGTTGTTCCTCGAGGGCTTGACCACTCTCTCCGACCCAGCGGCGAAGGCGCTCGGGCAGCATCCGGGCGTGGTCTCCCTCGTCGGGCTAACGACGCTCTCCCCTGAAGGGGTCAGGTTCCTGAAAGCGAACGCCAGGGTCGGGCTTGCCGAGAAGTTCCGCACCGCCATCGTCCACCAATTCATCAAGGCCGACGCGAAGGCCGTCCGCTCGTTCCTCGACACCCACTGCGCCGGTTGCCACGATGCCGGGAGCAGGTCGGGTGAGTTTGAACTGGCTGCCCTGGCCAAGAACGATGTGACCGGACGAGTCGCTTTTGCGTCGGTCCTTGAACGGCTTCGCGCTGGCGACATGCCGCCACCGTCGAAAAAGAAACGCCCCGACGACGCCGAGGCCGCCGGCGTGATGAAGTGGATCGAAGCGAAGCTCGACGCTCCGCTACCGGGTAAGCCGGCCTACTATGCCGTGAAAGAAAAGCCGATCGACGGGAACCGTTTGCCCAATGCCATCCTGTTCGGCGGGCCGCGCGGGCCGAGCGTGCCGCCGCCGCCGCGGCTTTGGCGGCTCTCGCCATCGGCTTACAACAAATGGCTCGGGGAGTTCAACGCGAACGGGCTGCAACAGCCGTTCGGCGTGATCCAGGAGTCCGGGTTCAGGGACTTCGCCGCCCTGTACGCGCCCGACGAGGGCGCTACCGGTTTGCTTCTGTCAAATGCCGAGCAATTGGTCGCCGCTCAGATCCGCGCTCACCAACTCGTGAACATCAACGAGACCCCGGCCGCGGCGAAGGAGCCCCTCTGGCCGAATGAGGGCCGCATCAAAACCGCGACCGACGCCGAGCGCGAAATTCTCAAGAAGGGTGTGCGGGTCCGGCAGGGGAATGGGGTGTTCGCGCCGCTCATCCATCCGCACGTGCGGGCCAGTAAGGAAGAGTTGGAGAAGGCCGTCCGGCAGCAGTATCAGACGGCCCTTGCCCGGCAGCCGAGCGAGAAGGAGCTTGCGAGCGTCCTGACCCTCTACGAAGACGTGGCACGCGAGGGCGACTTCTCATTGGCTGGCAAGACGATTCTCATGGCCCCGATGCTGACACCGGAGGCTATCCTGCGGTTCGAGGTCGGCATGGGGGCCGAAGTCAGGCCCGGTGTCCGCATGTTGTCGCCTCGCGAGACCGCCTTCGCGCTGAGCCTCGCTTTTTCCACGAAACGAGATCCCGGGCTCCTGTCGGCCGCGGCTCAGGGCAAGTTGACCACTCGCGCGGAAGTCGCCGAGAGCGTCCGACGTATCCTCGACGATCCGAAGATCGACAAGTCCCAGGTGCTGTGGTTCTTCCGAGCGTACTTCGACTACTACCGCGCTCCCGAGGTGTTCAAAGACCCGCTGCCCAACCACCTGCAGCGCCGCGGCATCGGGCACAACCCCCAGGGCTACATTGCCGACACCGACATTGCGATCCTAAACATCCTCGCCCATGATCAGAACGTCTTGAAGGAACTGCTCACGACGACGGCATCCTTCCGCAGTCACGAGTTGTTCCGCCCGGACAGCCCGGTCTTCCGCCACCTTCCGCCAATCGCACGGGAGAACCAGGGAGCAAAGCCTCCAGACCGCATCGGTATCGTGATGCAGCCGAGCTGGCAGGTAGCGTGGTCCACGAACTTTCACAACGACATCGTGCGGCGAGGTCGCTGGGTGCGTGAACACCTTTTGGGTGGGCGTGTGCCGGACCTGCCGATCAACGCCGCCGCGATGATCCCGGATGACCCGCACCACACCTTGCGGCAACGGCAGATGGTGACCCGCGAGGCACAATGCTGGAAGTGCCATTATCGAATGGACGAACTGGGGCTGCCGTTCGAGGACGTCACCCACTACGGCTTCCCTCGGCGCGCGGAAGAGGTGCTCGACCTCGACGCAACCGCGAAGCTCAAAGACAAGAACGCGAAGGTGTACCGCGATGCCCCACTCGATACGACCGGGTTTATCGCCTACAGCGGCGACCCGACGCTCGACGGCCCCGTCAAGGACGCTCCGGAGATGCTCCGGCGCCTAGCCGAGTCGGACCGGGTGCGGAAGATCTTCATCCGCCACGTGTTC
>JAIOQJ010000624.1 GCA_021413475.1 Planctomycetota bacterium
GAGAAAATCCTTCACGGCGTTGCCCTCCAAGGTCGGAAGAAACAGCCTAATTACTTCGAGCCAACCGGCCGGCGAGGCATTTTCCCTTCCGTCGGGTTGACGGTCACTCCCGGTCGAGCGCGGTTGACGCCTTCGACAATCACCCACTCGTCTCCCTTCAGGCCCGATTCCACGGCGCGTCGCCCGTCCTCTTGAAGGCGATCGGACGCCTTGATATCCACTCGTTCCACCACGTTGTTCTTTTCTTTGTTTACCACCAGAACGTACTTGATGCTCTGGTCCGTGAGAATGGCGCGGTCGGCCACGAGAATGGCGGGAGTTGGATCGGCGAGAGTCACGCGAATTCGCGCGAACAAACCGACGGTCAACGCACGGCGGCCATCCGGACCTTTCGGATTGTCGAACTTGGCGCGGACCTTGATCGAACTCGTGGCGGGGTCGACACGATTGTCCACGAAATCCACGTACCCCGTGTACGGAAAGTTATCTTCTCCCGCCACCGCCAGTTCCACCGGAATTTTCAACTTGACCCCTTTGGCCTCTGCCGGGGTCTTCTTGTCCTTTTCGCGCAGCAATTTCAGATACCCCTGATAGGCGCGTTCATTAACATTAAAGGTGACGTAAATCGGATCGACTGCCACGACGGTAGTCAACAGGCTGTCCGCGCCGCTGGCATTCACGAGGTCCCCTTTACTCAACAATGCCTCACCCACTCTTCCAGCGATGGGCGAGGTGATTTTGCAATAACCGATGTTCAACTCAGACTCAAGGATTTTGCCTTTCGCCGCGTCGATGGAGCCGATCGCCTCCCCCTTGTCCGACAGCACTTTGAGCAATTCCTCCTTGGACACCGAACCCTTGTCGGCCAGCGGTTTGTAGAAGGCGATCTTCTCTTCCGAGAGCTTAAGCTTCGCCTCCCAAGTGGCCAGCTGGCCCTGAGCTTGCTTCAGATCGGCTTGAAAAGGATCCGAATCGATTTGAAAGAGTTCCGTCCCCGCGGAGATCTCGTCGCCCTCCGTGAAGTTGATACTCTTGATGTGCCCCCGCACGCGCGATCGTACCTTGACGGAATCTTTAGACTCGATGGTTCCCGTGTAGGTATCCCAATCCGCGATCTTTTCCGGCGGCGTACCTGACGGATGCGGTTGACTGATTACCACTTCAAGAGGAGGCGTCGGAGCCAACGGCGTAGGGCGCGAACAACCGATGATGCCAATCGCCAGCCCCAGCAAGAAGGTTCCTCTCACGCACGCGGTTGTTGCTGACATGCCCATCCCCTTCAAAAAGAGTGGAAGCGTACCTGCTTGCCTGAATTCAACGTCGCAATTCTTAACTACGAAATCGGGCTTGGATCGTCGTCTCTCACGATACGGGACACGGTTTCACGCCCCAGACAGACGAAGCGTATTCCGCGATTGTGCGATCGCTGGAAAACTTGCCCGAACCAGCCACGTTCAGAATGACCTTGCGGACCCAGCCTTCTGGATCGCCATACAGATCGACAAGTTGCTGATCGGCGGCCAGATACGTTTTCATATCCGCCAGGTGCATGTAGTGATCGTGCGTAAGCAACGTGTCGCGGAGCGGATCGAACACGCCCGGCTCGTTGCGGCTGAAATGACCCGAGAAGATCAGATCGAGTGCCGCGCGGGTATCCGGCTCATTTTCGTAGTGCCAGTGCGGATTGTACCAGCCGCGGCTTTTGGCGACCTCGTCCGCCGTCAGGCCGAACAGGAAGAAATTCTCCTCGCCCGCCTCTTCAGCCATTTCGATGGTGGCACCATCGCGAGTTCCGATCGTCAGTGCGCCGTTCATCATGAATTTCATGTTGCTGGTGCCACTGGCTTCGTAGCCCGCCGTCGAAATCTGGTTCGAGACATCCGACGCGGGGATCAATCGTTCCGCGAGTGTGGCACAGTATTCGGGCAGGAAGGCGACCTTGAGGCGGCCTCGCACGGACGGGTCGCCGTCGATTGTTCCAGCGAGGTTGTTAATGAACTTGATGATCAGCTTGGCGAGCCGATACGCCGGAGCCGCTTTTCCCGCGAAGAAGAAAGTTCTCGGCGCCATCTTGAGTTTCGGATTCGCACGCAGCCGGTTATAAAGCACGACGATCCGCACCGCGTTGAGAAGTTGCCGCTTGTATTCGTGGATGCGTTTGACCTGGCAATCGAAGATGCTATTGGGATCCACAATCTGGCCGGACGTTTTCTTGAGCCAATCGGCAAATTGGACTTTGGCCTCGCGCTTGGCGCTGCGGACGGACGCGCGGAAGCTCTTGTCCTTCGCCAGCGGCTTGAGTTTGGCGAGTTGCGTCAGGTCGGCGATCCAACCGTCGCCGATCGCTTCCGTGATCGTCTTCGCAAGCGCGGGGTTGCACAGCGCCAGCCAGCGCCGCGGCGTCACGCCGTTGGTCTTGTTATTGAAACGGTCGGGGAAGATCTCCGCCAGGTCCTTGACCGTCGTTTTGCGGAGCAGTTCGGAGTGAATCGCGGCCACGCCGTTGGTGCTGTGCGTGCCGACGATCGCCAGGTTGGCCATCCGAATCTTGCGTTCCGCCCCTTCCTCAATCAGACTGACGCGTGCCAAGCGTCCCTCATCTGCAGGAAAGCGGCGGCGAACATCATCGAGGAACCGGGAATTGATTTCGAAAATGATCTCCAATTGCCGAGGCAACAAAGCGGCGAACCACCGGAGCGGCCATTTTTCCAACGCCTCGGGGAGAAGCGTGTGGTTCGTGTAGGCGAGCGTTCGCTTGGTGAGGTCCCACGCCAGGTCCCAGCCGAGTTTGGCCTCGTCCAGCAGGATGCGCATCAATTCGGGGACGGCCATCGCCGGATGGGTGTCGTTCATCTGAATCGCCGCTTTTTCGGGAAGTTTGCTCCAATCGGCGTTGGTCCGGCGAAAACGCCGTACGAGATCGGCGAGCGAACAGGCGACCAGGAAATACTCTTGCACGAAGCGCAGCCCTTGTCCCTGGCTCGTCGAATCGTCCGGATAAAGGACTCGCGTGAGCGATTCAGCCGACAAGGTTTCCGCGAGGGCACCGACGAAATCGCCGCTGCTGAAACGCTGAAAGTCGAAGAAATCCGGCGACGCGGCGGCCCAGAGGCGGAGCGTGTTGATCGTCTTGCCGCCGTAGCCGACAATCGGGCGATCGAACGGGATGCCGATCAAGCTCGACGGCCGACCAGGGATGGCATGCAAACTGCCGTCGCGAAGTTCGAAGGAACAGCCGAGTTTCACCTCGACCTTTTCATTGAGCCGAGCGACCTCCCAGGGATCAGGTTGGCGAAGCCAATTGTCGGGCTGTTCCTTCTGCCAACCGTCTTGGATCGTCTGGCGAAAAATGCCGTATTCGTAGCGCAGGCCGTAGCCAGTCGCGGGAATTTGCAAGGTTGCCAAGGAATCGAGGAAACAAGCCGCCAATCGCCCCAGTCCACCGTTGCCGAGTCCCGCATCTGGTTCCTGTTCGAGCAATGCAATCCAATCGAGTTTCTTCTTGGAAGCGGCCTGCGCGACCAACTTGTCAAGCATCAGATTCATGACATTGTTGGCGAGCGACCGGCCGATGAGTAATTCCATCGAGAG
>JAIOQJ010000625.1 GCA_021413475.1 Planctomycetota bacterium
GACTTCGTCGAAGAGTGTCCCCAGCGGAGAAGGCATCCCGTGCATGCCGATGGCCGAGAGATCGCCTTCGCCGTTCCAGTTGTGGGTGCGGACGGATTCGAGAATTCGCTCGGCCAGGGCGAGGGCGTCGCGGCCGTCTTCCCCCGTGACGCGCGGCAATTGAGCAGTGCGCACACACTGGATGAAGTGCCTCAACTCGCTGGTGAGTTGGTCGCCGCGTTGACAATTGAGATCGAGTGTTTGCAGGTGCTTGCCAAAGATTTCATCCTTGAGGGCGGCTTTTCGTGCGAGATCCATGTCCGCAACGCGCAGCCCTTTCTCCCGTAATTCCGCGGACGGTTGGACGATGCGGAGAGTCTTCGTCACAAAATCGAGGCCGGCGTAACCTTCGGGCGCCCAGACCCGTAAGCGACGTTTGGGCGTCTGGCTCACACGGCTGGCAGTGACGTGGGCGACGCAGCCGTTTTCGAAAATCAGTCGAGCGTTGACGATGTCCTCATGGCCGCCAAACACCGCGAGGCCGAGGGCCTCAACGTGCTTCACGGTCGAGCGCGTGAGCGACAGCAGCAGGTCGATATCGTGAATCATCAGGTCGAGAACGACACCGATGTCGGTGGAACGGCCGGTGAAAGGGCCGTGACGTTCGCTTTCGATGAACTTCGGGCGGATTGGCCGGCGGATCAATTCTTCGAAGGCGGGATTGAATCGCTCGATATGGCCGACTTGAAGCGGAACTTTGTTTTCCGTCGCGAGACGAACAAGATCGTCAGCTTGAGCCACTGTGGTGGCGATCGGCTTTTCCACGAGCACGGGAATGCCGCGTTTGAGAAATTCGGACGCGACTAGATGATGATGAACGGTGGGAACGACCACCGTGACTGCGTCGACCTGGTCGAATAATTGCGTGATTTCAGCGAAAGCCGTGGTCCCGCAGCGGTCGGCCACGAGTTGAGCTTGCTCCACGTTGACGTCCGTGACGCCGACGAGTTTGACGTCGGGCAAACCGGCCAAGATGCGGGCATGCTCCTTGCCGAGGTGGCCGACGCCGATCACCGCCATCCGCAACCGGTCCATCCCATTCCCTCTTCAATCCGTGAAAGCATGCGTGGAGTGACAATCCTTTGTCACTCGTTGTCTTTTCGGGCGAGCCAGGTCGCGTCAGCGCCTGGAGGAGTTACACTTTCAAAGAACTCCGGCCGCTTACGCGAGCCGGCTCGCCAAAATTACGCGGCCAGGCGCAACGGATGCGAACCGCTGTTCATTCGAGCCATGCGTGAGATCGTCTTCGCCATCTCGACATTGAGCGGGTGCCCGGAGCGATAGGCGACGATATGGCCGGCCAGCGATAGGCCGGTCAAGGCCAAGTCGCCAATGATATCGAGCATCTTGTGTCGGGCTGGCTCGTTCGCGTGCCGCAAATGATTTTCGATCGGCCCATGAGTGCCGAATACCAGCAGATCGGCCGTGGTCAGATGTTTGCCGATCCCTTGTTCTTGCAGATAAGCCGCTTCTTCCCGAAGGACGAAGGTTCGGCAATTGGCTAGTTGCTGCTGGAAATTATCGGGCGTGATTGTTTCCGAATGCGTTTGCGGCATGATGGGCGAAAGCGGACCATAATCGAGGATGTAACTGATCCGAAGCGTTTCACCAGCGGTGGGATAAATTCCCAGCGTCGCGTCTTCTTGTTTCAAAACGATCGGTTGCGAAACGGTCCAGATAGAGCGAGTCGCATTTAGCATGACGACGCCGGCCGCTTCGATGGCTTCCACAAAAGCCAGGGCGGAACCATCAAGGCCAGGCGGTTCCGGTCCGTCGATCTCGATCAGGCAATTATCGATGCGCAGGCCTGTCAGGGCCGCGAGCACGTGTTCGGCCAGCGTGATCTGGTTGACACCTTCGCCGACGGTGGTCCGTCTTTTGGTGCCGGTCACATTCTCAGCCCGTGCCGGAATGGACTGATTGGTGCGGATGTCGGTACGCCGGAAAGCGAGGCCGGCGTCGGCCGGTGCCGGGCGCAGCCTCAGGCTCACTGGAGTTCCGGTAATGAAACCGACTCCCGCAATATCCACGCTATGCGCCAGCGTTCGCTGACGGCGTTGACCGATCTTAATCACGGCGGATCCCCTTATTTGTCTTGGCGAGCCGTCCCGCGTAAGCGGCCGGAGGATTCTCGAAAATCCGACTATC
>JAIOQJ010000033.1 GCA_021413475.1 Planctomycetota bacterium
CGACGGGGCTCGTCGTCCCGGCTCGAACGTGGTGAATCGAATTCCCGATCCCCCGGTTCGTCCATTTCCTCGACGATCGGTTTCGGCCTGACAGGAGGTGGCGGCGGTGAGGGAGGGCTTGCGTCAGGGACGGCGATTGCGGATCCACATGATGGGCATTTAACCTTTTTGCCCGCCCATTCGTCCTTGAGTTTGAAAGTTTTTTGACAGCCGGCGCAAGAGGCCTGAATGGGCATGAACGAACTCCAGGTGGGGATTCTCGGAGATAATTTTTTTTACTGGAAGGGCACAAATATCAACGAATGCGACACGCTTGTCAAGGAAATTGACGGTGTTTTCCGATTAAAAAATCGATGTCCCTCCCCTCCTTTTCCCTCGCAAACCTCATCACCGTTACAACCGGTAAAGTCAATTTGAGAGATTGTTCGGCATGGGCGACCCTATCTCTATTGTCCAATTACATGCAGGTAGCCTTCTCGTTCAGAAATGGCCATGAAACGCACGATAATACTCTTATCCCGCACATTCCATGTGCCGATTTCTGGCCTGACCCAAGAAAGAGTCGAGTGCGATCATGAGCCATCATTGCTCGCGAGACGCGATGCCACTGTTGACTCGGAGACGGCTCGCGTTGATCCTTTTCTTTTCCATCGTTTTGATCTCGGGTTGTCGCGCTGGCGGCATCCGCCACAACACGCCCTTCGTGCCGACCCCCGTCGTCCATTCAGGTTGGTCCGAATCGGCACTGACACTCGATTTGGCGGAGTGTCTTCAAATGGCGCTTGAACGCAATCCACGGGTTGCCACGCAGCGAACCGCGCTAGCGGCGGCGGAAGACAACAAGCGGGGGCTCGATCGCCTGCATTTGCCGGCCACGCTCGATTCTCAGGTTCCCATACGACGTCAGCAGGCCGCCCTCGGTTTGACCGCCGCCGCGGCTGGGCTTACTCAGGCCGAGAAGGAAACGGCCTACGCGGTCACGCGCACATACTACACGGTTCTGTACGCCCGTGAACAGGAAGCCCTCACTCGCAAGGTGGTGGAACGTTTGACGGCCACGCTCGAAGCGACCAAGCAAGGTCTCGAAGCGGGTGCCCGCGAAGTGACTTCCAGCGATGTGAGCCGGACGATCGTCTATCTCAAGCTCGCCGAGACCCGGCGGGTTCAGGCGACTCAAGGCGTGAAGCGGGCGAAAGTCGCCTTACGCGAGGCAATCGGCCTCGGTGCCGAAACCACGCTCGATATTCCCGCCGGCCAATGGGTCGAGCCAACGGTTCAGCCCAATCGACAAGAGATTGTCGCCGCCGCTCTCAAGTGTCGCGGCGATCTGATCCAGGCGACGATTTTTGCCCAAGTGGCGGCACTGGAAGTCGAGGCCCAGGCGACCAGCCGCGCCCAGCGGATGCAGACGTTCGCCTCCGGCTCGGATATTCACTCGACCCAAGTGCCGGACGGCAGCAACGGCACCGAGTACCGCCCCGGCGCCAAACCGCCCGAGATGCCGGCGATGCTGGTCGGTTCACGGGCCGAGCGAATGAAGCACGCGGAGACGCTGAGCGCCCGTGCCGTGAATGTGGTCGCGACCACAAAGAACCTGATTACGCTTGAAGCCGAGGACGCGTATTTGCGCTGGGAGGAAGCGTCGAACCAAGCCCGCATCGCCAAGGAAGCGGCCGAGGCCGGGGAGAAACTCGCCGACGATTATCGGAAGGATTTCGCCGCGGGCCTGAAAGTCAAAGTGGAAGAAGTCATCACTTCACGCGTCCTCGCGTCGCAGGCCCGTTCGGAGTACAACGAGTACCTCTATAAACAAATCGTCGCGCTTGCGGACCTGGAACGGATCACGGCGGGAGCGTTTCAGGCAGGGTTGCGAAAATAAGTGTGATGGCGAGCCGGCTCCCGTAA
>JAIOQJ010000628.1 GCA_021413475.1 Planctomycetota bacterium
ACACAGTAGCACGGGACATCGTGAACGTAATTCGCGGTGCCGTCGAGTGGATCGACAATCCAGGTCGGCGGAGCGTCGAGATCTGGCCGGGCTTTTGAGATGCCAGGGGCCTCTTCTTCCCCGACGAAGCCATGCGAGGGAAAAAGAGACGTAAGATGTGTATGCACAGCTTTTTGCGCCGCAAAGTCAGCATCAGTGACCAGATCAGCCCGCGATTTCTCGCGAACAGAAAACCTGGCTCGCCAATCCTCGAGGATTGACGCTGCACGTCGTGCTGCCTCCTCCGCCGCCGTCAACCATTCGCGAACTTGCTGTTCCGTCACCGCTTGAGTCATCGTGCTCTTCCTCCGCCGGCGAATGTCGTTCGAATTTTGCTGTTATACATTTTTTCGTTCATCACCGTCGCCGTGTCCACTCGTCGAGAGCATACTTCTCGGCCACCAGTTCAGCGACACGGGCCGAGGGCATCGTCCAAGGTTGAGGGACCGCGCCCCACTCGGCGGTAAATAGTGTCCGCAGTTCCGCTGGTTTCGCCTGAAGATTCATCACGAATTCATGGTGGTTACGAACTCCACGATAGTCGGGTCGGCGTTCCGGCATCAAGAGGTAGCGGCCAAGCATCGCCAGATCGAAATCGTAAAGGATTGTCCCATGATGCAAGACATGATCCCGTTTTCGCTGCTGTGCGTTACCGGAGAATTTGCGGCCGCCTACAGCCAGATCGCAAATTCCCACGTGATCGGCCAAACAAATGGGCATTAACGCGGATTTCATTTTTTCGAGAATCCAGGCATACGACCGGTTAATGTCGCGAAGCGCAGGATCTCGCGCGAAATTCAGGACGAGACTGAAGAGCAAACAACCGCGGCCGAGCAACACGGTTCCGCCGCCGCTGGCCCGACGTTCGATCGGAATTCGATCGCGATCGCACGCGGTTTCGTTGACATCGATACCGAGTTTGCCGCCCGCTCCCAGCACAACCGCATAGGTTGGCCATTCCCAGAATCGCAGCACTTCGCCGCTGGAACCGGCCTCGGCATCAAGCAGCAGTGCTTCATCGAGAGCGAGGTTCTCGGCCAGACTTGGGAGCGTACAATCGAGCAGGGAAATGGGATTGTTCGTAGGACGGCCTTTCGATGGACGGCCAAGGATGACCGTCCGACGAAAACCGCCTGAAGACGATACTCCTACGAGTGTTACTCACATTGGAGTACCGCCTTGAGGCTGTTTCCGAGATCGCAATCGATAAGTAGCTTACTTGGCCTTCTTGAAGGTGACATTCTTGTTGTCGGCGCTCGTGGTGTCGAGTTCGTCGGCGCTCAGCTTCTTGATCGTGATTTTCTGGGAAAATTCCTTCTTCTCGATGCTTAACGTATACGTGAACGAAGTCGCATCGGTCTTGTAGGTTCCTTCGATCGTCTCGTCCTTGTCGCCTTTTTTCGCGATGACCTTCATCTTGCCGTCGGCCGTGAATTCGACAATCGTGCCTTTCGGCAGCGTGCCTTCATCAACCTTCACTGCTTCCCACTTGCCGACTAGCTTCTTGACATCGATCTTCTCATCAGCCGCGACCGCCATCGACAGCCCGGCCAGGAAAAAAGCCGACAACGCCAGCAAAATCGTCTTCATCGCAGGTTCCTTTCATTTGGGAATAATCTGGTTTCACACGAAACCGTCTGGGAGCATTTTGGGAAGGGGTCCACACCCTTGCAAGGGCCACCGACTTCAATATTCCGCGCGTTTGGCCCAGCGTAGCTTGGCGGAACGGGAACGGGGGTTCATGCCGCGCTCTTCATAGGTGGCTCGAATGGGATCATCACTCGTCGCAGTGTAGGTGCCATTCCGCAAGCCTTCCTTGAAAGCGGCTTTCACCAAACGGTCCTCACCACTATGGAAACTGATCAGAGCGACCCGCCCACCCGGCCTAAGACAGGTAGGCAATACGCGGAGAAGCTCCTTCAAATTGGCCAGTTCGCGATTGACGAGGATCCGCAACGCCTGAAAAACACGAGCCACCGGACGAATTTTTTGCTGCCAGGCCTTCGGCTCGCCGGGCAACGGGTAGGGATTTACCTTCACCGGAGCGGCTTCCTGAATGAGTTTCGCAAGTTGCTTGGTCGTGCGCAGCGGCATCTCGCCGCGAATCGCGACAATGGCAGCCGCAATCTCGCTGGCTTGTGGTTCATCCCCGATTTCGAGGAACGCCGACGCCAGTTCATCCTCGGGGAGCGTATTCAACAAATCGGCCGCGGTTCGACCGCGCGAACCATCCATGCGCATGTCGAGCGGCCCTTCCCGCATATACGAGAAGCCACGGCGGGCATCATCCACTTGCATTGACGACATTCCCAGATCGGCAAGGACCATGTCGCACCCTTCGAGATTCTCCTGGCCGATCGCTCGCATGATCCCCGCGAAGTTGCTGTGATGTAAGGTGAACGGATGGCCGATCGACGTGAGCCGTTCGCGGACGGTTTCCAAATTCTCTTGGTCCAGATCGAACCCGATGAGCCGGCCTTCTGGCCCGATCCGCTGCAATAATTCGCCGGCGTGGCCGCCAAAGCCAAGAGTGCAATCAACGACAACTTCACCTGGACGGGGTTCCAGTACGGCGAGGACTTCCTCGAGCAGAACCGGCCGATGTTCCCCCGCGGGAGTGCTACGATTCTCCCTCATCGTGGGTGTCCTTGGATTCTGCCGGTAGGAAAAGGTAGTTGTGACCAAACCAATCGCTTGGTCATTCGTCTATAGAATAGGATTATCCTCTACTCGTTTCCAATTTTCGTCGCTCTTGCCAATCCGGAGGCCTCTTCATGCAACTACGTTACTGGCTTTTGCCAGCGGTCGGTGCCGCCGCCATGTCGGCGGTGATGATCTCCCAGCAGGTCGTTTCCGCTCCCCAGAATCCCGCTGCAACCGATCTCAAGGCAGTCACCTCGCTTCCCATTTCGCGGGTGATTCTGTTCTCCTCGGGCGTTGCCCACTACAACCGCTCGGCGGAAGTCGAAGGCGATACTCGGGTCGATCTGACCTTCCCCGAACAAGACATCAACGACCTCATCAAGTCGATGGTCCTCCAGGACTTCTCCGAGAAGGGCCGCGTCTCGGCCGTCACTTATGATTCGCACGAGCCGATCGATCGCACCCTGAAGAGCTTCGCAATCAACTTGAATGGCAACCCGACGTTCTCGCAGATCCTGATTCAGGCTCGCGGCGAGAAGGTCGAAGTCGTGATGCAGCAGACGGCGACCGGACAACCCGGCACGGTGTCAGGCTCGATCATCGGCATCGAGAAGCAAAAGGTTGCCGGCAAAGACGGCGCGACGGATGCCGAAGTTTTGAATTTGTGGTGTGCTGAAGGCGTCCGCTCGGTGAAGCTGAGCGAAGTTCAACGCCTGCGTTTCTCGAATCCGGTGATCGAAAACGAATTCCGCCGGGCTCTGGAAACCTTGTCGCTCGCCCATGACA
>JAIOQJ010000629.1 GCA_021413475.1 Planctomycetota bacterium
CTCTTCAATGGCCGGCAAGCGAGCGGAGCCGACGCCGAGCGTCTCGGCATGCAGCGTGAATTCATACTGAACGCCATGTCGAACGAGCGTCATCCCTGCTTTGCGAGGCATCTTTCCGGCCTGGATGGCACGACGTGCTTCGGGAAGCTTGGTTGGCGCTTCATGGCTGATGGTTTCGTGCCCCGTCTGAGCACTTGGACATTCGAGCGTTAGCGTTCGCGCCAGCATGACGGTGACTTCCGAGCCGTCGTTCAGCTTGATCGTGTCGTCCACCGTGTCGATGTGAAACCAAAGCCAGAGCAGGAATTCGTTCCCCACGAAATCCCGGCTGGTCTCATCGAGAACCCAGGCGACATCCGCGGGCGAGACGCCGGGAACGAAGGCCGAGGGGCTGGCATCGTCCACTTGTCGCGATCGTTGATGCAGTTCGGCAAGCTGGAACGCCCGACGACCGGCTGTCATCGAGTTAAACGTAAAGCCGAAGGTGTTCTTGAACAGCGACATCAAACGATCGATCTGTGTCACCGAAGTGGTGCCGAAGTAAACTTCGTTCGACAGCCGATCCCAGACCACCTCGATGGCTTTTCGCTTGATGTAGCGGCCATCCTTCGCTTCATGTTCCAGCCGGTCGCGGGCTGATTCTCGGGCTTCCTTCTTTTGCCGGGCGCTTGGTCGGCCGCTCGGATTTCCGGCGATGAGCGCTTCGAGGTCGACTTGATAGTAGGCGCGAAGCAGGTCGCCCGGGAGTTTCTCGACGTCAATGCGTAGGGCGAAGAAGAGCATGTCGTTGATAATGTTCTTGGCGAGATCGAAACGCGTATCGAGGATATGGCCGCCCGCGGTCCAGCCGACCTCGATGCCGTCGGCACTTGCAAGCCGCTGCCGTCCGGCCATGTGCTCGGCCAACTTGGCGATTTCGTCGGGTCCGAATATGCCGGGCGCGGTGTTGATAACCTGGAAACGCGTAAACGTCACCCGGCCGGTGAAGAAACCCATGAAAGTCTTGCTCCAGGTGCGAATGCCGCCCGTCCGACTTGACGGGACCAGTTGGGGAAAGTGATTGTAGAAGAAAACGAAGTCGGGCGGTCATGTTGACCGCCCGACTTCGTTGAAAGCCAATACCGCAAGGTAGTTACGCTTTCGCGATCGCGTATGCGTCTGGGATTTCTCCCCGGTACGATTCCTCGTCTTTACGGCTCATTTCTTCCTGAATGATTGGATGCCAATTGTCCAGACGTTGGGTCGCGGGAACGTAGTTTTCCCGTGCCCAGCGGCGCAGCCGTAATTCCTCGATGAGATCAAGATCCGACATTGATCCGGTCCGCATGACCCTGCCCTTCATGAAACGGTAGGTGGAGAGACAACTCTAACATTTCTGAGAGTGTACGACGAGCTGTGGCGAGGTCAAGTTGTATTGGCGGCCTCAGACAGGAAATTCAGGCAGGCGGCGTGGATCGCAACAGTTTGGAAAGTCAGAGAGGTATGTGCCCAACGCTGACTGGGCCGAAATTGCGAATTCATTCAAATCAAGGCACCGGCTTACAATCGTTGCGATCCGCACCGTCTACCTGACGCAATTGCCTACTCCACCTGAACAGGGAATATTCCCCATTTTGAAACCTGGCCTCATGGGGACCACCTCTTCCGTGCGATATGAGAGGACGCTGAAGTCCGCGGACTTCTCCGGCATTCTCTCGATCTTTGTCCAATGCATGGAGATTCGGTATGGTTCCTGCCTGGATTCGTCACATATTCACCCGATCGACCTCAAAGCCGACGAACAACAGGGTTCGTTTGAGTCTCGAAACGCTCGAAGATCGTACGCTTCCATCCGCTGTTTTGCCGTTTGATACCGCCACCATTTTGCTCGGCAATTCGGCCATCGACGAAAATCAGTACGCGGGCGCGTTAGTGGGCCAGTTCACGCAGCATTTGCCTGGAGCCTCGGGTTACACCTCGTTTTCACTGGTTAGCGGCGCGGGAAGCACCGATAACGGCTCGTTTTCAATTGGGGGCAATCAGCTACGCACCACGCAAAAATTTAACTTCGAGGCTCAGTCCACCTTTAGTGTTCGCGTTCATGCATCCGCGACAAATGGAGTGACGAGCGACGAAGTCTTCACGATCACCGTGCGAGATCTCAATGAAGCACCGAGCAATCCGCTTCTCGATAACGCCAAAGTGAATGAAAACAGCACGGGAGGCACCCTCGTCGGTGTTCTATCGGCTACCGATCCGGACGCGGGAAATTCGGTGACCTTCACGTTACCCAATAGCGCAAGCGGCAAGTTTCAGATCAATGGCAATCGCCTGGAAGTTGCCAACAATGCCGCCCTCGATTTCGAGAAGCAAAAGACTCTGTACGTTCGCGTCCGGGCCACTGATGGCGCTGGATTGTGGAGCGAACAAGGCTTTACCATCTCACTGAACAATCTGAATGAAGCACCCGACAAACTGACGCTGAACGGTTCCACTGTTCGCGAAAATAGCCCGACGGGAACGTATGTCGGTTGGATCTCGACAAGCGATCCCGATGGACCGGTGCCGACTTTGTCGTTAGCGGATGACGCGGGCGGCCGTTTCAAAATCAGCGGCAGCAATCTCGTAGTGAACGACGGCAGTTTGCTTGATTTCGAGACCAACGCTTCGCATCAAGTGACGATCCGTGCCACAGACGCCCTGGGACTCCAACTCGATAAGACCTACACCATCAACGTCGCGAACGTCAACGAAGCACCGACCGATATCACGCTTTCGAACGCCTTCATCGCGATGCCGGCCGCGGCTGGAGCGGTGGTTGGACAACTCGGGGGTTCCGATCCGGATGCGAATTCGACGTTGAAGTTCATCCTGACCAACAACGCGGGCGGGAAGTTTCAAGTTTCCGGCAACGAGTTGAAGATCACGAACTCGAACAGTTTCAAGTACGACCCGAAACCGAGTTACGACATCAGCGTGATGGTTCAGGATCAGTTCGGTCTGACCTTCCAGAAGACCTTCACGATCACGGTCGAAAACGCGGCCCAAGTTCCGGTCAATCAGCCGCCGACCAACATTATTCTGAGCAACGACTCGGTCGTGGAAAATAGCCCGGATGGGGCGTATGTCGCCTACGTTTCCGCGATCGACCCCGATTCCTTCATCGCGCCGACGCTATCGCTCGTCGATGACGCGGGCGGCCGATTCCGTTTCGACGGAACCAATCTGGTGGTCAACGATCCGAAGCTCATCGACTTCGAAACGGATTCATCGCATCAGGTGACGATCCGCGCGACGGACAATCTAGGTCTGGATTTCGACAAGACGTTCACGATCAAAATCTTGAACCAGAACGAGGCACCCGAAGATCTTTCGCTCTCGAACGACTTCATCGTCCTGCCTGCCGCCAATGGTGCTGAAGTCGGCCAACTCAGTGCGAGCGACCCGGATGCGGGAACCACGTTCCAGTACATTCTTACCGACAACGCGGGCGGCAAATTCCAGATCGTCGGCGATCGCCTGCAAATCACCAATTCGGATAGCTTCAAGTGGGACCAGCAGCCGACGTATGACATTCACGTCATGGTCCTCGATCAGTTTGGGTTGAACTACGAAAAGACGTTCACGATCAGCGTCGAACACCCTGTTGTTGTCAATACTCTGGGGAATCAGGCGCCCACCGATATCGTTCTTAGCGCGAATAGCGTCGTGGAGAATAGTCCGGATGGATCGTTCGTTGCCTACGTCTCCGCCGTCGATGCCGATTCGTTCATCGCCCCAACCCTGTCTTTGGTTGATGACGCGGGCGGACGATTCCGCTTCGACGGCAGCAATCTCGTGGTTAACGATCCGTCGCTGATTGATTTCGAGACGAACTCGTCGCATCAAGTGACGATCCGCGCGACGGATAATCTGGGATTGGATTTCGACAAGACTTTCACCATCAACGTGGTGAACCAGAACGAAGCTCCGACCGACATTACACTTTCGAACGCGTTCATCGCGTTACCCGCTGGGCCGGGAGCCCCGGTTGGGATTCTGGGTGCCAGCGATCCGGACGCGGGTACGACCTTCCAGTTCATTCTCACGGATAACGCGGGCGGCAAGTTCCAGATCGTCGGCAATCAACTGCGAATCACCAATGCCGATCAGTTCAAGTGGGACGCGCAGCCAACGTACGACATCCATGTTCTGGTTCTCGATCAGTTCGGCCTCGGTTTCGAGAAGTCGTTCACCATCACAGTAGATAACGCCGCCCAGGTCCCCGCTAACCAGGCTCCGAACCAGATCACGCTCAGCGGAAACACGATCAGCGAGAACAGCCCGGATGGGGCGTATGTCGCGTATGTTTCGTCCGTGGACCCCGACTCGTACGTGGCTCCGACACTGTT
>JAIOQJ010000630.1 GCA_021413475.1 Planctomycetota bacterium
ATTCACGGCAGCCGGGATGAACGTGTTGCACTGGTTGGGACCGGTGAAACCGCTGCCGATCGAATCGGGGTAGCCGTGGAGCAACGGGGAGATGTGGCTGCGGGCCACGTTGTTGTTCATGCCGTGCGACATGTTCTTCAAGGCCAAGGTCACGCCCGCGGAACGGTGATCCTTGAGTACCGGCAGGGTAATCATCTTGTCGATCATTCGCGTCACGATGGCCGAGAGGTGCGAGCGGAAGCGGCGGTCGTCCTTGTTATCGTGTTCCGGCGCGGCGAACCCCATTTTGACGAAACAATCCGGATCGTAGCCGACGACATGGCGAAGCAATTCGGGTGAAAAGTTGCCCGGCTCCTCGACACCATCGATGGCGATCTGTCCTTCAGAGTAACCGGCCGACGATGCGTACCAGCGGACGCCGTCCATTTCACGTTCGAGGAGCAAGTTGGCGTAGCCGGCCTCGATAAACTGGCTCGCGTAACGCTCGAAGAGAATGATGTTCTTGCCGGGTACGCCGATTTGCTTAAGATTGCGGACGGTTTCGAGGATCACTTCCATGTTCGAAATCGACTCGGCCACGTCGTAGCGCCCGCTGCGAGTACCGACTGGATTCACTTTGATGCCAATCACTTCGCCGGGTTCGAAGAATCGCTTCCAGGCTTCGATGGGATGGTCGGCTTTGGTCAGTTCGCACATGCCGCGATCCATCATCTCGCGCACGGCGGTGCGATCGATCCGGTGCTTTTCGTTGACGGCCCGAGGGTGATGGACTTCGATCACGCGACCCGGATAGGGCCCTGGCATCGTGTATTTGTCCGTCGCGGCCTTTGCGGATGAGACGACGGTTGTATCCGTGAACCAACTCGACTGCAATGCCTTCAAGCCGTAAATGCCGGTGGGCACACCCACCAGCAGGCCTGCGCCGGTACCGAGCAAGAACTTCCGTCGTGAGAGGGAGCGAGGGCAGGGTTTTGAGTTGTTCATGGTGGTGTACTCAACTGGCGAGCCGGCTCGCCAAACAAAAAAGCCCCCCGTGAATCACGGGGGGCTCGAGGATTTTAAATCAACCAATCAATTGCTTGACCGGTTTCCCTTCGGGACAAAGTTCAATGGGCCGGCCGTCTTGCGTCTTGTACCACGTGTGCAGGGGAACGCCGAGCGAGTGGTAGATGGTGGCCGCGAGGTCTTGCGGCGAGACCGGGTTGTCGGTGACGTACTCGGCGAGAGGGTTGGTCTGGCCGACCACTTGCCCAGGCCGAATGCCGCCGCCCGCCATGCAAGCGACGCCGGCGGTGGCCCAGTGATCGCGACCGGCCGACGGGTTAATCTTCGGGGTACGGCCGAAGTCGCCGAACCAGACGACGAGTGTGTTATCGAGCATGCCGCGCACTTGAAGATCTTCAATCAAGGCGGAGAAACCCATATCGAGCCGCGGTAGGTTCTTTTCTTTCAGCGACTTGAAGTTGTTCTGGTGCGTGTCCCAGCCGCCATCGGTCACGGTGACGAATTGCACGCCCGATTCGATGAGGCGGCGAGCGACCAGGCACGACTGCCCAAATTTGGTACGGCCGTAGCGTTCGCGAAGCTTTTCCGGTTCCGCGTTAATGTCGAACGCCCGTTTCGCGGCGGGTGAAGTAATCAGGCCATGTGCCTTCTCGTAAAAGACTTCGCGAGCCTTGACCGGCCCTGCGGAGTTCTCGATCGACTTCTGGTACTGTTCGAGATCGTTGAGCATACCGTAGCGGCGTTCGAGACGAGCTCGTTCCGCTTCACTCGCGATACTCAGGTCGCGGACACGGAAAACGGGTTCGTTCGGATCTTCACCGACTTCGAAGGCGTTGTACTGGTCGCCCAGGAAGCCCGCGATGCCGCCGTTGAAACGGCGATCGATATTGCGGCCCATCTGCACGAAGGGCAACATCCCTTCGTGGTAGCCGCGTTCCTTCGAGATCACCGAACCGAAGCAGGGGAAGGGAAGGGACGCATTGAATTTATGGCCCGTCATCATGATGTGATCGGCGGTGCCGTGGCTGCCATTCTTGGGATCGTGCCCGCGAATGACGCTGTAGTGATCGGTGAGCTTTGCCAGTTGCGGCAGGTGCTCGGTGAAGCGAATGCCCGGCAGCGTGGTCGGGATGGTCTTGAACTCGCCGCGAATTTCCACCGGTGCATCCGGCTTTGGATCGAACATGTCGATATGGCTGGGACCGCCCTGCATCCACATGAGGATACAACGAACATCCTTGCGGCTCGCGACTGAAACGTCGGCCTTGGCGCGTAGATAGTTCGGCAGCGAAAGGCCCAAGGGGGCAAGTCCGCCAACGCGTAAGAAAGTTCGGCGGGAAACGCCACGGCAATCGGAAGTGGCACCGAGTCGCAGATCCAACATGTTTTCGACCCCAAAACGAGACAGGCGAGCGGGTGGGTGGGATGTATCATTATCGGCAGGTCTAACTCATTCTTATTACAAATTGACGTTTTTTTCGATGGTGTCAACAGAAAATCGATAAAAGTAGTCGCGAATCGGATTCAGCCATTTACCCATTTGAGCAATCCATTCGGTTCGAGGTTGAAAAGATTCGGATGTTCGACGACGTTTTCGACTTTGCGAGGGAGCTTCCCTTTGGATCCGGCCGTGAATACCTTTCGAGGAGCAATAACCGCGAGGACGTCAGGAATGTCTCCGAAGTCGCGAAGCAAGTTCGGCACGATACTCGCGGCGTTGAACGGTTCCGCCTCCACTTCAAAGAGTGGCCAGTAGCTCAAGGGCATCTCCTCGACGGCGACGCGGTCGATGGTTGGGTCCAAAGCGGCCGCGAAAGCGGCGACGAGCCCGGCATCGCGGCGGCCGATCACTGCTACTTTCGCTGGTTTTAGGTCCGTTCGCAGGTTCATAATTGCTGAAAGGACGTCCGCGACACGCATACCGAACAAACTCCGGCCGACTAGAAAAGCGTTGTAA
Source organism: Planctomycetota bacterium (assembly GCA_021413475.1). Lineage (GTDB taxonomy): Bacteria > Planctomycetota > Planctomycetia > Gemmatales > Gemmataceae > JAIOQJ01. The sequence continues at coordinate 2,963 of JAIOQJ010000630.1, forward strand.
GCGATGTTCTCTTCGACCCCGCAAAGCGCGTCCATGTATTCGTGCCCCTTGACCTGGTTCTTGGGCCGCAAAGTGCCGACGCCGCGCGGATCGAGCACGAAGATGGATGCATTCGCTTGGTCGAATACGCGGGCAATCTCCTTCT
>JAIOQJ010000626.1 GCA_021413475.1 Planctomycetota bacterium
GGCTCACGCTCTGGCTCTTCCCACGAGCGTTCCCGCTGCTCCCATTCGTCTCGCGGCCACGCGTAGGGATCTTCCTCTTCCCGCGAAGCGTATCGGTCCGTTCGCGGGGTAGCGTTCCAGAAGCGGAGCAAGACGTCGCGAACGGCTTTGCCGATCGCATCTCCCGCCAGGCCGGCGACCGACGAGCGCAGTTCCGTCGTGAGGTCGCCAAGCTGCTCGGCGAACCGTTCGAGATGCCTTGGGATGCTTTCCGGCACGCGCCGGATCGAAGGAGACCAGGTCATGGCTTTTCTCCGTGGGCGGATTCGGTCAGGGCGAGCAAGGATGAGCGAACCAAATGTGTCACAGTCTGTTGCGTGCAGACCTCACGCAGGAATTGCAAGATCCGGCCAGCATGAGCGGCGACCTTGAACAGTCCCTCCCGCAGCCCTTCGGCCTCGCCGATCACGTCAAATACTCCAGTGGGCCGAAGGGGCATGCTGCTCGCCGGCACGACGATCGTCGGCGTGGCTGGCCTCTCGATCGGAACCGGCACCGTGCTGGGAGTGGGCATTTCGACAGGTGCCTTATCAGACTGAGGCAGTATCGCGCCGCTCGCCGGCAACGGCATCGAGAGATAGAGCCGTTCACCGTCCCGAGCCAGAATCGGCTTGTCGGCATCACGGATCTCGAAATCCAGGAAACGTAGCTCCAGAGCACCGAGGAACTGCTGGAGGTTGAGACACATCCGGAGCGGCTTGCCCGTGAACTCCGAGTTCATCAGCTTCACTTCCGACACCCGGCCGTCGATCTCGAAGCGCAAGCACGGCGTGCCCATGAGATCAAGCGTCAGGGCCATTTCGTTGGCTTCTGGGCCTTTGAGCCGCCGCGTTAGGCTGTCGAGGAAAATCTGGACGTCATCGGCATCCAGCCGAAGACGGGTTGCGGCCTGAGAAGGCTTGGGAATGATCGACGCAACATCCGGGAACCGCCCCTGCTTGTCGATGAAGAAAGCGAACGTCCACGGCCCAACCCGGATGGCCACATGCGTCTCGGTACGGCCGATGCCGACGATCTTGCTCTCCGCGAACGGTGCCATACCGAAGATCCCGGATCGGGAAATGAGCAGATCTTCGGTGAAGGGGAATTGGAAGCCGCCCTCCTGGAACAGTTGCCTTTGATCGCTGGCGAGGACCGAGCCGGTCCTGCCGCGAAGCTGCACTCGGTTCAACGCATACTTGGTTGGTTCGCGGGCCGCGATCGTGCTGGCCTGGTCCAGGGCAGCCAGGAAATTCGTCGGCAGCGGCGTGAACTCCTTCGGCATCTCCGGAAAGGCCGCGATCGATCCGGGTTCCAGGAGTGGAATATCCAATTCCCGGGAACGGCCACGTTCGTTCCAGCGTGCTCCGGCCATATCAGGCAACGCCGTGACGGATTTTATGGGGGCGAATTCAGCATCATTTTTCGGAGTTCTTTCTTTTCTTGCGACGTCAATATCCGGATTTTGGGGTCGCCCAATGGCTTCTTGTCGGGGTTGGGCGGACGGTAGCGTGCCT
>JAIOQJ010000627.1 GCA_021413475.1 Planctomycetota bacterium
TCATGGTACTTCTTGCTCGTCTCGGCATCGAGCCAGTAGGTGGTCTTCTTGCCATCTTTGGTGACGACGATCGTCACGGCGCAGGCTGCGCTCTGCTTCAGTTCGCACTTGCCGCAGCAGATCGTGCCTTCGAGTTTCACCACGTCTGTTTTTTCTTTGTCGGCCGCGACGACCGAAGACGAGGTGCTGAAACCGGCGATCAACGCGCCTAGCATCAACAGGGGGAGAAGTCGAATCATTTGAGGAACCTCCACTGAATGGAACATTCACCGGAACGGGCCACGCCTCGCTGGCATGCCGCGACCGATAACTAGTGTAAGAGAACTATAACCAAGAGTGCGGTTCGGAGCAACAGGGTATCTGGAAAAGTGATCGATCCAAAACGATTTCCGCTGGATGACTTCGGCCAGGCGTCGTGGTAGACTCATCGATAGCCCGACGCGATTAATTTCCCTCGCTGGCGCGTCGGGTTAACAAGGCCGGAGCACAACCTGCCATGAGCGACCTTGCAACCACCATCCACATTCAAGGCTGCCTCGACCGTCTCAAGGCAGGCGATAGCAAAGCCCGCGATGAAATTCTGAAACTGGCCTGCGACCGGCTTGAAGACCTGACCCGCAGAATGGTAAAGGGCTATCAGGGCGTGCGCCGCTGGGAAGAGACGGGAGACGTCTTTCAGAATGCGATGTTGCGACTCTGGAAATCGCTCGATAAAGTCGCTCCGGCGACGGCCCTGGAATTCTTCAAACTCGCTGCCACGCAGATTCGTCGAGAACTGATCGACCTGGCCCGACACCACTACGGCCCGATGGGGGACGGTGCGAATCACGCTACGAATTCGATCCCCAAGAGCGGTGGCGACACCCTGACCCCAGTCCATGAGCGAGCGGGCGACCTGAGCGGTGAACCGGGGCGGCTGGCACTTTGGACCGAGTTTCATCTTCAAGTAGAAAAACTACCGGAAGACGAACGAGAGGTGTTCGATCTCCTCTGGTATCAAGGGATGAAGCAGGAAGAAGCGGCTAACATTCTCGGCGTGACGACGCGGACCATTAAAAATCGCTGGCGGAGCGCACGTATTCTCCTCCACGAGGCCCTCGGCGGCGAACTGCCCGATTCCTGACCAGGAATTACGCTCATGAATAACACAAACGCGACCATCAATGATCTGATCGGCCAGTGGGAGGACGCTCGCGAACGCGGCGAGCACCTGACCGTCGAAGAACTTTGTCGCGATTATCCGGAACACCGCGAGGCCGTCCGCAAGCAAATTGCCGCATTGATGGCGTTCGATTCGTTTCTGGAAGCGGAGACCACACCGCACGTGCAGGCAACCGCCGCGACTTCCTTGCCGACAACCATAAGCGGCTACGAGATTATCCAGGTCCTCGGCCGCGGCGGCATGGGGATCGTCTACAAGGCACGACAACTCACGCTCGACCGCATTGTCGCACTCAAAATGATCCTGGCGGCAGAGCACGCGGGCTCGGAATTACGTCTTCGTTTCCGTCGCGAAGCCGAGGCCGTGGCCCGGTTGCGGCATCCAGGCATCGTCCAGATTTACGATGTCGGTACCAGCCCAAACGGCGATTACCTGGCCATGGAATATGTCGAAGGCGGCAGCCTCGCCGATCAACTCAACGGCACGCCGTGGAAGGCCAACGACGCGGCATCGCTCCTCGTGCAACTCGCCGAGGCGATTGAGGAAGCACATCGAAACGGCATCGTTCACCGCGATCTGAAGCCGGCGAACATTCTTCTGACCGCTGGCCGTGAGGAAAAGGCAATCGGCACTTGGAAGCCTTCGGAGGAGAGCCGAACCAACGAGAAGGAAAAAGGTTTAAACGAGACGGCCAAGGATGCCACGACGGCCCACACTTCTTCATCCACTTCATCAACGAATCAGCCGACTGCCTATCGCTGCAAGATCACCGATTTCGGCATTGCGAAACGGCTGGACGAGGCCAATGCCCCCACCGTGACCGGCGCGATTCTGGGGACCCCGTCGTACATGGCCCCCGAGCAGGCCTCGGGCACACCGCGGGCGATTGGCCCCGCGACCGACGTCTACGCTTTGGGGTCGATCCTCTACGAACTGCTGGTCGGCCGCCCGCCGTTCAAGGCCGCCACCGCGATCGATACGATTCGGCAAGTGATCGACGATGAACCGGTACCGGTGTCTCGAATCAACACCAAGGTGCCGCGCGATCTGGAAACCATCGTGTTGAAATGCCTGCTCAAGGATCCTTCGCGGCGTTACGCCTCGGCACGTGAGTTCGCGGATGACCTGCGGCGATTTCTGAACGGCGAGCCGATCCATGCGCGTCCCGTTGGCTTCGTCGAACGCGGTATCAAGTGGGCGAAGCGGCGGCCGGCGGCGGCAGCCCTGGTTGTCGTCAGTGTCCTCGGCTTGGCCGCGTTGATCGTCGGTGGTTGGTGGTATAACTCGCGTCTCTCGGAAGCTCTTGATGACAAAAATCAGTCCCTTGTCAAGGAACAGAAGGCACTCAAGGATAAAAACGAGCTTCTCGAAAAAGAACAGAAAACCGCGGCCGACCTCTCGGTGGCTCTCAGTGACAAAACCGTTGCCCTCAAAGAGAAAAACGAATCGCTTATCAAGGAACAGAAGAGCGCGGCCGATCTCGCGGTGGCGCTCAAGGACAAAGACAAGGAACTGGATCGCACCCAGCGTTTGTACGGCGAATCGAACCGCTACACGCGCTGGATTCTGAACGAACATATGGTGCGTCTTTCCGGCTTGCGCGGTGGGATCGTCGTTCAAAAAACGCTGGTGGAACGGATACGGGTATATCTGGACCGGCTCGCCTCGGAAGTCGTCGAAGGAAGCCATCTGAACAGCGATCTCACGACCATCGACATCGCCATTGCCTACGAACGTCTGGCCAACGTGCAGGGGCACCCCAATTCGGTGAACTACGGCGATACCAAGGCAGCTCTAATCAATTACGACAAGTCGCTGGCGTTGCGCCAGGGGTTGCTCGCCAAGGATCCGAACGACGCGAAGGTGTGTTTCGGCCATGCAAGCTGCCTGCGCCGGAAAGGGGATGTCCTCGCGTTGACTGGGGCCTCTTCCGAAGCGCGGAAGGCATACGACGTCGCACTGAAAGAAGTTCTCGCACTTCTGAAAGCCCAACCCGACGATCCGGCCGCGCGTGCCGAGGAATTCACGATTCGCATCGGCATGGCCGACCTGGTCGCCCCGACTGATCGCAAATCGGCATTGGCTCAATTCGAGGAAATTCTCAGTGCCTCGATCAAAGCGTTCGGTGCCAAAACGAAGGAAATCGAAAGGATCTCACAGCGAGTAGTTCTGCATTGCCGGATCGGAGATCTTCTGGAGACCGACCGCCAATTTGAGCCGGCCATGAAACAATACGAGCAGGCCGCGGACTTGATCCGCGATGAAGTCAAGCGAATGCCGGAAGACGTACGGATGCAAAGCATGTTGAGCACTTCGCTAATTTCGCTCGGTGACTTGCTCAGTTTTCTCGGCAAGCCCGATGAAGCGATGAAGAATTACCAACTTGCTCTCGAAATTCGTCGGGCCCAGCAGCAGGCCGATGCCGACAGCCGATCCACGGCGCACGCACTCTGCATCGCTCTGGAGAGAGTTGCCAGTTCGCACACGCTGAAGAAACAACATCAACTCGCGTTGCCGCTCTTGACCGAGGCGCTCGACAAACGCAAACGGATCCACGAAGCCGATCCGTTGAACGTCGAATTCGCGCGCGGGCTCTGGATCGTGCATGGGCAATTGGGTGAAACTCTGCGATTGATGGACAACTTGACGGAAGCTGAGTTACACGCCCTCGAACAAAAAAAGCTGGCCCAGACCTTGGCTGATCGCTTGAAGGTCCCGGGCGATTTGCAAGGCGTCGCCGAGGCGGAAATCCTTCTGTCGCAGATTGTGTTTCGCAAGGCAAAAGTCGATGGCCCGCTCGCGGAGGTGATCGCCCTTTATCAAAAATCGAGCCAGCACGCCATTCAAGCGGTAGCCATCTTCAACCGCATGGGAAAGCTGGGCGAACTCAACGCCAAGCAAAAACGCCTCCGGACCGATGCCCAGTTAATGGCGAATTCGATCGATCAGGCGATCGAGAAATTGAAGAAACTGAAGGATTAGGCGAGCCGGCTCCCGTGAGGGGCCGGAGGTTACGACTCCGGCCCCTCACGGGAGCAGGCTCGCCTCGCCAAATTATTTAATCCCTTCAAGTCGCAATCCCCTCACAACCGATACAGATTAACAGCCGACTCCGTTTAGGGGGGATCATGCGCCGTTCGTTCTTCCAGCATTCATGGATGCTCGGTTCGCTTGTCTGGATGGCCGGCTGCGTTGGCCTGGAGCACCAGCCAGTGCTTCCGGCACCGAGCGAAGTCACCTGGACGTCCGCCGACTCATCCTCCATCCAACAAGTCAGTGCGCCCGTCGCATTGGAATCGAACGCCGCCCCGGAAAAAACGCCAACGCCGTTTCGCTTGCCAGCGGAATTACCGGGCGCTGATGCGCCACCAATTCAGCTTCCAGTTCTCAAGGATTTGACTCCCGTCGAGCGCGAAAAGAAGGTTCGCGAAGCGTTTCCACAACTTACCGCTCTGCCTGCCGACGAGCCTCCCGCCTTGCCTGATTCGGGCAAGCCGTATGCGTTAGTCGATCTGCAACAAATGGCCCTGGAAAGAAATCCCTCGATCAAGCGAGCCGCGGCCGAGGCGGATGCCGCCTACGGCGCGATGATTCAGGCGGGTTTACATCCGAACCCGACGGCCGGCTGGCAAGCCGACCAGATGCAGCCAGGCAACAAGCCAAACAACAATATGGGTCAGCAAGGGGCGTTCATCCAGCAACTCATCAAGACGGCGGGTAAGTTGACGCTGGCGCGAGCGGCCGCGGGGATGGAGTACGCCAACGCGCAGATCGCCTATCGCCGAATGCAACTCGACGTCATCACACGGGTCAGAAGTGGATATTTCGCCGTCTTGGTCGCACATGAGACGATGAACGTCAGCAGAACGATGGCGGAATTAACCGAGGAAGTCTATCGTCTGCAACTTCGGCAAGTCGCCAGCGGGGAGGCGGCTGCCTACGAGCCTCTTCAACTCTACGCTCAAGCGACACAGGCTCGCAATGTCTGGGTGCGATCGCGAAATCTGTATAAGGCGGCCTGGAAGCAACTGGCCGCGAATATGGGGATGCCCGACCTGCCCATGCAAGCCTTAACAGGTTCAGCCGACGCGGCGATTCCGAAGTACGATCTTGACCAGGCCCAAGCACGTATCCTGGAAAACCACACGGACATTCTGACCGCTCAGAATGCGATCATGCAGGCTCAGTATCAACTTCGCTTCGCGAAGGTGACGCCGATCCCGGATATAACAACGGGGACGGTGATCCAGCACGATAACTCGAACGGCAACAATCAGGTGAATTTGCAAATTGGCTTCACCTTGCCCGTGTTCGATCGGAATCAAGGGAACATTCGCGCGGCCTACGCCCAACTCGCTCGAGCTTCCGAAGATTTGCGGGCTCGTCGCAACGATTTGTCGGGCCGCCTCGCGGAAGTGACGGGGCGTTACCAGAGCAATCAGGCCATCGTCGAGAACTATCGCCTTCGGATCCTTCCAAACCTATCACGTGCCTACCGGGCCATTTATCAGCGTTATCAGCAAGAACCCGAAAAGGTCGGCTTCAACGATGTTGTCGTCGCTCAGCAGAATCTTGGTCAAGCGTTGGCCAGCTATCTCACGTCGATCGGAGATCAATGGACTTCGGTCGTCGATCTCGCCAACCTATTACAAATCGATGATCTGAATCAGCCGTTGGTGGATGCAAAATAGCCGCTTGCGGCTTAGCGCTCGCTCTCACAAACGGAAAGCGCGAGACCTCGAGGCGATCGCGAAGCCGCAAGCGGCCTATTCGGGATGTGCCGTATGAATCTTCTCAAAGTCGCCCGCGACTTTGCGAAACGCCGCGAGAATATCGGGGTCGAATTGCCCTGGCATCGCATCAGTAATCATCTGCACCGTGACTCGATGTGGCAGCGACGGCTTATACGGCTTTCGGATTCTCAATGCATCGTAGACATCGCAAATCGCGACGATACGGGCGGAGAGAGGTATTGCCTTACCCATGAGTTTATCGGGATAGCCGGTGCCATCGAAGCGTTCGTGATGGTGGCGAATGATATCAATGGCCATGCGCAAGAAATTACCGGCTCCGGGATAGTCGAGGGCGACGCCGTGCAACGTGTCGGCGGCAAATGTCGTGTGCGTTTGCATCAGAATGCGTTCCTCGGCCGAAAGAACGCCTGATTTCATCAGAATATGATCCGGCAAGCCGACATTGCCAACGTCGTGTAACGGGACGCAGCATTCGAGGGTGCTGACAAATTCCTCATTGATTTCATCCTTGAAGGCTGGATTTCGAGCCACTGCTTCCGCAATGGCCCGGCAATATTTTTGCATTCGCGTCAGGTGGTCGCCACGGCGGGCATCGCGCAATTCCACCAGTTGCGACAAGCCGAGCACCAACGCCCGACGGGTTTCCGTCAGGTCTTGATCGCGACTCTTCAAATTCTTTTCAAGCTGAGCGTTCGTCTCAACCAATTCCTGATTGAGGACGATCGAGCGATCCTGGGCCGCCTTCAACCGTAGAGCGGAGCGCACGCGGCCCTGGAACTGGATCACGCTAAACGGTTTGCTCAGAAAATCGTCGGCCCCTTCCTGGAGCATTTTCGTCATTTCATCCGGCGTCGCCTGACCGGAGAGAATGATGATTTTCAGATTGGGAAACTTGCCTTCGCCGCGAATTTTCTTCATGACTTCGCGGCCAGAAAGGTTCGGCATGCACAAATCGAGAAGCACCAGATCATAGGTCTTTGTTTCCATCGCTTCGAGAGCGGCTTCTCCCGTCTCAACCAGGTCGCACTCCAGACCCAGCATGTCGAGAATGTGCGAAGCGAAAGCACGCACCCCTTCTTCGTCGTCGACGACCAGCACTCTCGGTGATTTTGCGGAGATCGAACTGGTTCTCGTTAATGACGTCGGCGTCATCATCGGCGTGAACGACGGTTGATGTTCCGGCGTGTCGACCCGGATGAAATCGAGGAGGACTTGCATCACTTCTTGCGGAGTCTGGAAACGATCCTCCGGTGCCAGCGCCATCATCTTGGAGACGATGCGATCGAGTTCCGGCGGGCAGTCCGTCACGTGAGGTAACAAGGACGGGGGTTGAGAGTTGAGTCGGCGGGCCAACGACTCAACGGGACTGGATGATTGCGGAAACGGCATCTTGCCCGTGAGCGCGAAGAAGAGCGTACCGCCCAAGCCATACAAATCCGCACGAATGTCAACCGTTGAAGCGTCGCGGGCTTGTTCGGGAGCCATGTAATCGATGGTCCCGAGAACAGTGCCCGGGACAGTCATGCGATTCTGAAAGTGCCGTGACAGGCCAAAATCGAGAAGTTTTGCTTGCTCCTCTTCAGTGACCATGATGTTCGACGGCTTCATGTCGCGGTGGACGAGACGAAGTTTGTTGGTTTCCGCCAAGGCGGAAGCGATCTGGTAAATCAGGCTGCAGGCGCGACCGATCGGGAGCGCGCCATTCTCTTGAACAAATTCCTCGAGATCTTTTCCGGGCACGTATTCCATGACGAGATAGCGATACGAAGCGCCGACCGGATCGGGATTGATGAGCCGTCCCGCGTCCATCGCCGAGACGATGTTCGGATGCCGAAGCTGCGCGACGGTGCGCATCTCCGCGAAGAAGCGGTGTTCCAGGCGCAAATCCTGACCCGGCATGGACGGGAGCACCTTGATCGCAACCGTGTGGCGCAGATCGGTATGCTCGGCACGGAAGACGACGGCCATGCCGCCGGCACCAATCCGCTCAAGAATTCGGTAGCTGCCGAGTACAAGCCCAAACGTCGTACCGGCCTGGATGCGGCCCGCCTGATAATCAGTGAGCAGGCCATGTTTCACGAGTTTCGCGAGTACGCTGTTGCGGTCAGGCCCGAGCAGGATTTCATCCTTGTCACGCGTCGATAGAGCTTCCCAATCCTCTGCAAGAATGAACGTATCGCTCAAGTACTTGTCGATCAGTTGCGTAGGCGAAGGTTCGATTTCGCGAGTGGGCAACCGGATCGCGTTCGGCGACAATAGCGCAGGAATGAGTTGAGTCATGGAGCATTACCCTGGGTGAACCATCGCGCGGGCGATGGGCGGCGATGGACGCGAAGTCCGACACCGATGGTTCGATCGGGGTCCTCGAATGCCATCGCATCGTTGGCTGAGGAGGTGTTACCTGCGGTTTTTGTGCCACCGATCCTCGGAATACCAAATACTCCCGAAATAAATTCTTGGATGCGAAAACACGGCCACGAATATGAACGTTTAGTTGCAAACAAACTGTAGTTCACGAAATATCCAATTTCGGCCAAATTTCGCCAGACAACGAGATTGAATTCAGGTCGTGGCAATATTCTGTACCAAAAGCGCGGGCAGGCCGCTCGTTCTCGATAGGTCGCTCGGAACGCCCGATAGACAACCCTTTCACGCTCCGAGGGGGGTGCGTACTAATGCCGTTTTCCAGCGTAATCGTGTCCTACGTTGGAGGCAAGTGACGTCGAATTCTTGGCTGACTTCACCGTTATTTCGTTCTCGATAGTGTGGATAGTGTGATAGAGGAGTTTCGTGAGCTGATCCGAGAACTCATTGCCGGTTTGTTGAAGGAAAAATCGGCGTTCACCAGACCAGTAGCCCGCACGCTTACCTTGATTTGCTCAAACCTGCCAACCATGCCATTAAAGGCGCGCCGAGCAGGCGAAATTGGCTGCCGAGATCAAATTCGCCAGAAAAATCAGGTGGCATTGGCGGAATCTTACCAGCAAGACCTCCAACTAATTCTCTGGCAGCTTTGCGGGGATTTGCGAAAATGGCTTTCTACTTCTCCGGAGCCCCGACATGAGTGCGATCGACTTGTTGACGGGTTTTGCTCAACGGCCGATCGAAGCCGCGACGATCAACATCCTCATCGTGGACGATTCGCCGACGGATCGTTTAGTCACGGTTTCGCTCCTTAAAGACATGCCTGATACCAAAATCTGGCAGGCATCGAATGGCCGCGAAGCGCTGCAAGCCATTGCGGAAGTATCCCCGACATTAGTGCTCACCGACCTGAATATGCCCGAGATGAACGGTCTCGAACTCGTGGAAGAGATTCGCTCCGACCATCCCACGCTGCCGATTATTTTGATGACCGCGCATGGCAGTGAAGATTTGGCTCTGCAAGCTCTTCAAGCCGGGGCGGCCAGTTATGTACCGAAACGATTGCTTGCCGATCACTTGATTCCCACCGTCGAACATATCATCTCCGCCGCCCGTCAAGAACGCCGTCGCAATCGTGTACTGGAATGCATCACGCGGCTTGACGCCGAATTCGAACTGGAAAACGACCCGACGCTCGTGCCGCACGTGATCGCGCATGTTCAGGAACAGATGTTGCGGATGAAACTCTGCGACTTGAACGGCAAAATCCGGATCGGAGTCGCTCTCGAGGAATCATTGTTGAACGGAATTTATCACGGGAACCTGGAACTGAGTTCCGATCTTCGCCAGGACGGAAGCAACCGCTTTAACGAACTTGCTGAACAACGGAGGCTCCTTTCACCTTATCGAGATCGTCGATTGCATGTACGTGTCACGCTGACTGTGCGCGAAACGTCATTCGTGGTCCGCGACGAAGGCCCTGGTTTCGATATTGCTAAAATCCCCGACCCAACTGATCCGGAGAACCTCCTCAAAGCGAGCGGCCGGGGCTTGTTGTTGATCCGCACATTCATGGATCAAGTCATCCACAACGCGAATGGCAACCAGATCACCATGATCAAGCGATGCGATTGAGGCCACGGGAATAATTTCATCCCATGTTCTGCCGACCTGATCGTTGTTTGAGAGGATTTCGGAAATGCTGTCATTGGAACTGATCGCTCAGGCACAACACCGGCTGCGTGGGTTGGTGAAGCGAACACCACTGGTCATGTCGGATACGCTGAGTCAGCGGCTGGGCACCAAGGTATCGCTGAAACTGGAATGTCTGCAAAAGACCGGTTCCTTCAAGCCGCGCGGCGCATTCAACAAGATGCTAACATTGACGGAATCGGAACGAAGTCGGGGTGTGGTCGCCGTCAGCGGCGGCAATCACGCTCAAGGGGTGGCGTTCGCCGCCCGCCGGCTCGGCATTTCAGCCGTGATCGTCATGCCGGAAACGACACCGCAAAACTACCTCGACGCGACACGCGGCTATGGTGCCGAGATCGTGCTCATGCCGAATATTTCCGCCGCGTTCGTCGAGTGCGAACGACTGCGGGCCGCGGGTCGAGTGCTGGTCCATCCGTTTGACGATCCGTTAGTGGCGGCGGGGCAAGGGACACTCGGCCTGGAGATCCTGGAAGACGCGCCGGATGTCACGAAAGTTTACGTCAGTATCGGCGGCGGGGCGCTCATCAGCGGTATGGCAATGGCCTTGCGGTCCATCAACCCCGATGTGCAAGTCATCGGCGTGCAGACGCATGGTGCCGATGCCATGGCGCAAAGCGTCGCCGCCAATCGGCTGGTGCAACTGTCCGCGATCACCTCAATCGCCCGCACGCTGGGCGCACCGCAGGTGAGCGACTTTACCTTGAACCACGTGCAACGTCTGGTTCAAGAAATCGTCGTGGTGGAAGATTCCGCCGCATTTGCGTCGCTGGTATTCTTGCTGGAACGAACGAAGTATTTAGTCGAACCCGCGGCGGCGTGCTGCCTGGCCGCTGTCGAGCAACAGCGAGAACAGTTACTTCCGCACGATCATGTGGTGATCCTGATGTGCGGCGGAAATCTTTCCGTTCAGGATCTGAGCGCGTTTCACCAGCGGTTTACAAAGTAGAGCGGTCGGCTCATTCGTACAACCGCAGCAGTAGCCATTCCAAGAACCAGATCAACGTGCTGAGACTTTGATCCCGGACATCGCGGCCGGGATCGAATTCCGAAATCGCCAGGCCGCATAGTTTTTCAATGCCGACCGCTTCGATTAGCTTCACGACGAACGACGGAGCCAGGCCGAACGGCAACGGGTGCGTGGTGCCGGGAAAGAAGGCGGGGTCAAAGACGTCGCAATCAATGTCGAGAAACAGGTGTTCCGCCTGGCTCGCGGCTTTGCTGATTTCAGCAAGAACTCGTTCGGGTGCCGTAATGACATCGGCCGCGGAATAGATGCTCTCGAAATACTGCTCGACATGGTCCTTTGGCAAGAATAGATCGCGATGGCCCGCCGTGACAATTCGCGGCAGCTTCGCGTCGGCATGTAATAAGAAATTACCGTGCGACATCTCTTCGGTGCAATCGCTGAGGTTGTACACATCGAGGTGGGCGTCAAGTTGCAAAACGAGAGTCTTCTCGCCGAGTTCTTCGTACACCGGCAGAGTGCCCAGATGATTGCCGCCTAGCCAGAGGAGAAAGTCCCCCTGTTTCCAGACTTGCCGGGCCGCTTGCCGTCCAGTCTTGCGCCACGATTTCAGGGCGTCGATCGAGTCAAAGCTGAGTTCCTGAATCTTCAAATG
>JAIOQJ010000729.1 GCA_021413475.1 Planctomycetota bacterium
TGGCGCCGGCACTTCCATCTGGCTCGCGTTTCACGATGATCTGGCCGATGCGAAAAGTGATGATCCAATCGCCCGTGAATCGACGCGGCTGACTTGCACGGTCGTCAACAACGGCCAATCGTCGTACGATCCGCGGTTTGCCGAAAAAGCCGGTTTGCCCCGGCCCAATTTTGAGCGGCATTCGTTCTTCGAACCGTTCTACGGCATCAAGCTCGCCGATGCCGATACGGCCGAAGCGTACAAGCGATATGAAGCAGCGGCGCCGGTCACATACCTGACCAAGGACGATCCGCCGACGCTGATGAACTACAGCTTTGCCAACGAAGACGTCACGAACAGCAGCGACTTGAACCTGGTCGTGCATCACCCGAAGTTAGGCATCGCGCTCAAAGAGCAGATGGACAAATTGGGCATCGAATGCGTAGTGCAATATCGCGGGCCCGAAGCGGGCAAGCAGATTCGTCACGGCGGCGGTGAACCGAGCAACAGCGTGGAGTTTATCCGCCAGCATTTCGCGGCGGCGAAGAAGAAGTAATCAAATTGCCGGCTGAAGAGCAGTTCAGCCCCTCACCCCAACCCTCTCCCCGGAGTACCGGGGCGAGGGAGTTTGATGTTTGGCGTTACGAACCGCCGCCCACAGCGCTCGCCGGTGTTTGCCACCACGGATAGCTGCCGTAGCGTTGCAATTCCATCGACAGCAGGACGGTGCCGGTGACGAGCGCGAGAAACGCGAGGATCAACATCACGGTATAGATGTTGGTCCCTTGCTTCTGCACTGCAGGTTGACCCGGGCTAGATGAGCTTGGTAGTGACATTGTCGCCCTTCTGAATCTTGCCGCGCTGCAGCGTTTTGTCGATTTGACCAACTGCCCGATCGGGGCCGGTCGAACGAATGGTGATTTGACCCAAGTATTGATTGCCGCGATAAACCTGCATCACATGTCCCGGCTTCAACCCGTCGTCCGAACCAATCGAAACTTCGATCAGATCCGAACTGTTGACGGCCAGAACCACGCCAGTCACCTTCGGTGCGAGGTACGCCACGGGTGTGCGTTCATCCACCCCAAGTGCGTCCATCACCAACTTCATGCGGGTGATCTGTTGTGCGAACTGATTGTTCCGCTCGCCGAGATTCGTCTTCAGGGTGATCGCTTGATTGAGTTCGTCGCTCAGGCTGACGACCTTGTTGAACTTGTCGTCGAGATCGGCGGCCGTGTCACGCAGCTTCGTACGTGTGCCAGCGATTTCGGTTTCGAGCGAGGTGAGGCGAGTTTGCGTGAGCTTGGTAGCTTCGGTAGCAACTGTGAGCGCAGCGATCATGTTGTCGTATTCACGCTGCTTGGCCGCGAGTTCGGTTTCGGCCTTGACGGTGCGAGCGTACAAGCTGCCCACCACGGCGCGGCGTGCGACCCGTTCTTCTTCGAGACGGCGCTTGAGCCGTTCGAGTTCGTCCTTGAGATCCTTTTCGAGCAACTTGAGATCGGCAAGTTGCTTCTCGAGGCCGACCTTGCCATTCACCGGCACAGCCGAGGTGGCGTAGTCTTTCCAGTTTTTGTGAGTGGCGAAGACCATCACCGAAGCCGTCATAAAGCAGATGCTCATGACGAAGATCAAAACGGTGAAAATCTTTCCGACGAGAGTCATGGCTAGGTCACCTTAACCGAGGACGCAATGAGTGCAAAAACACTCTGGCGAAACATTCCGGGTAGCACGGATACGCATTAACTTGCTTGCCGCACCTCACCTCGCCGAGCGTCTTCGATCCATTTCAACTTGGGTAAAGTTGCGGACGCTCAGCGACAGAGAAGCAGAATGTCCCTGCAGTATAATTTCGCCAGTTGGCAAATTCAACGAAACGCTACAAAATCAGTGGAATAAGCGGTTTAGCTCGCAATGGAACGGTTATTCCAAGGGCGAGGTGAAATTCGAATGACCCACCGAACGGGTGGGTAACTAAACGGCAGTCGGGTGTGCCTCAACGATAACTTCGATACGACGGGCACGGTCAGCTGTCACTATATGGATTATTGCGGGGTCGCTTGTTACGGGCAAACTTCTCCGAACTTACAGTGCCGACCGCGCACCATCAGCAGCCAGCCATGCACAACGTTTCGGTGGCAACGGTCAATCTTATTCCCAGAAAATGTC
>JAIOQJ010000730.1 GCA_021413475.1 Planctomycetota bacterium
ATACGACGAGGTCATGGACACGCAGCGGAAGCGTGTCTACGGCAAACGACAGCAGATTCTGCACGATCGCAACTGCAAGATCGAGATCATTGAGATGATCAACGCCCAGGTCCTCGGAGCCGTCGAGCGGTTCCTGAGCGATGACTACGGTGCGGAAAGTTTCGCCGAGTTCGCCGCAAATCGCTTGAGCGTCGAGTTCGACGGCGGTGATTTTACGGGCCTTTCTCTCGAAGATGCCATCAGCCTGGCTCGTGAACGGGCGATCAAGAATATCCCGAGCATCATCCAGGAAGGAATGGACGAAAACCTGGCCGAGGACGAAGATCCCAAGGATTGGAAATGGCAAGAAATGGCTCGAGTGATGAGCGGGCGCTACGGGCTAAAGCTGACTGAAAAGCAATTGAAGCAGATGGGCCGCGACAATCTCCCCGGCTTCCTTCAAGAGGAAGCAACCAAGGCCGTGATGGAGATCGACCTGAATGAGGGCCGTAAGTTCCTCGAACGCGAATGGGGCCTCGAAAGCCTCATCGATTGGATGCGGCAGAAATTCCAGATTACACTCCCTGCCGAGGAGCTTCGCGGGCTGACCGATTCGGCCGTGAACGACTTGATCAGCAGTCGCGTCCGTGAAATGTATCGGCAGAAGGAAGTCACCTTCCCCGTCGAAGTGGCGATGGCCACGCACATGGCCGAGAAGACCGCGGGCCCCGGCGGCCAACAGAAATACGATCGCGAAGGCCTATATCGCTGGGCACGCAGCCGCTTCGGCACGCATGCCGAGCATCTTCAAGAACAGGATTTCCGCACGGAATCACGTTCCCGGCTCAAGGAGGTCCTGCTCGAAATCAGCAAGTCGGCTTACCCGACGATCGAGCAAACCGCCATTGATGCCCAGGTCGATTCGGCTCTTTCCGGTGCCGCCGAGGCTGAGGTCGAGGACGCGAAAGAACTGTGCGATTGGATGAAGGCGTCGTACCAGATCGAGCTCGACCCCACCAAGGTCGCGGGGTTGACCCCGGATGCGGTTCGACAAACCTTGTGGAACGCCTTCGACCAGAAATACCGCCCCGAGATGCGCAGCATGGAGCGCAGCGTGCTCCTTGGGCATCTCGATTCATCGTGGAAGAAACACCTGCTCACGATGGATCATCTGCGTTCAGTCGTCGGCCTACGCAGCTTCGCCCAAGAAGACCCCAAGACGGTCTACAAGAAAGAGGGCATGAAGGAATTCGACACCATGTGGGAGAACCTCCAGGACCGTGTGACCGACTCGGTCTTCCGCATGGAAGACGCGGGCCAGGAAGCGTTCCAGGAAGCCCTATGGGCCGGCCAGAAGGCCCAGCACGAACAAGCCCAATCGTACGTCGAAACCGCAACCAAGAACGAATCAGAAGCGGCCACCAACGCGGCCAGCGAGAAGAAGAAAGAACCGATCCGCAACCGCATCGAAAAAGTCGGCCGCAACGACCCGTGCCCGTGTGGGAGCGGGAAGAAGTACAAGAATTGCCACATGAATGTGAATCAGCCGATATGACGGCCCAAAGCCCCGGGGTGAGGTACTCCGAACCCCGGGGATCGATCCCTGGGGTTCGGAGTACCTCACCCCAGGGCTTGGGCGGCTTTTTCCCATGGAACGGACTCCATGCCTTATCTCCTCAACACGCTCTATGCGATCGTCCTCGCCATCCTATTTCCGTGGCTCGCATTCCGTTCGTTGATGACCGGTCGCTACCGGCGCGGCGTCGCTTCGAAATTATTCGGCACCACATCCCTTACTCTATCCTCAGCCAAGCCAACGATCTGGTTCCACGGCGTGAGCGTGGGCGAAGTAAATCTGCTCGTAACCGTCATCAAAGCGTTTCGGTCGCGGCATCCGGATTGGCAGACCGTCGTTTCCACCACAACGGAAACCGGCATGGCGGAGGCGGCTAAACGCTTCGCCGATTTGACGGTGATCTTCTGGCCGTTTGATTTCTCCTGGGCCGTCAAACGGACGCTGAAGGCCGTTGCCCCGAAGCTGGTCGTGCTCGCGGAGAGCGAGATGTGGCCCAATTTCCTGCGGGCGGCCGAGAAGCGGGACATCCCGGTGATGATTATCAACGGCCGCCTGAGCCCGAAAAGTGCCCGGCGTTACGGCAAACTTTCGTGGCTAGCGATGCCGTTAATGTTCGCCCGGATCAGCAAGTTCGCGATGCAGACCGAGAGTTATGCCGCCGCGTTGCGAGGCCTGGGCGTGCCGGCTGAACGGATCATCGTGCCCGGTTCCGTGAAGTACGACGGCGTCCTCGGCGAACGTGATAATCCGCAAACCCGCAAACTCGCCGAGCAACTCGGCCTCGAGAAGATGGACCGAGTCTGGGTAGCGGGCAGCACGCATGCTCCCGAGGAAGAGATTGTTCTCGATGTTTTCGCACGGCTGCGTGTCAAGCATCCCGATCTTCGCCTAATTCTGGTCCCACGGAGCCCGGACCGCTTCGACGAGGTCGCCCGCCTGATCGAGAAGCGTTCGCTTTCGTTCGCACGCCGTAGCAAATTGACCGCTCCGCCAAAAGATCGGCCGTCCGTGATTCTCATCGACACGATCGGCGATCTGAATGCCGCTTGGGGTTTGGCTGATATCGGCTTCACCGGCGGAAGCCTCGATGGCCATCGCGGCGGTCAGAGCATGATCGAACCCGCTGGCCTTGGTGTGCCCGTGGTCTTCGGGCCGTTCGTATGGAACTTCCGCGATGCCGTTCAGCGGTTACTCGATGTTCAGGGTGCCGTGAAGATCGGCACTCCGGAAGAGATGGAGCCCGCACTGTTGCATTTGCTCGACAATGACACCTTACGACGGCAGATGGGTGAAGCCGCCCGATTGCTGGTACTGGCCCAGCAAGGGGCCACGGAGCGAACACTGGATGTCGTGGATGAGATGCTGGGAATCGAAAGAGACGGGCAAAAGAGGCGGGCGGCGTAATTTTCAACGTAATTCACACATCAAACGCATGCGGAATCGGTTCGCCGTTGATCTCGGCGAGTGCATTTTGAGCCGCCCGCGACTCGGCGATTTTCTTGTTCTGGCCCCAGGCGGATGGGAAGAAATGCGTCTCCACTACCACGGCGATCTTGAATGATCGGGCGTGGTCGGGCCCCTGCTCATCGAGAACCTGATACTTCGGCGTGGCACCGTACTCGCGCTGGATCACTTGCTGCAACAGCGACTTGTAGTTGCTGTTCGCCTCGTCGCGGACCACGCGGTCGATCTCGGGGCTGAGATACTTTAGGATGAACGGCTGCACGGCCTCCATCCCGCCGTCGAGATAGATGGCCGCCACCAGCGATTCGAAAACGTCCGCGAGCAAATTCGAAGGCAATTCCGAGCTCGACCTCATCCCACGGCCGATGAACAAGAACGATCCGAGATCGAGTTCCTGGCTAAAGGCGGCACATGCCGTGCGGCTGACGACGGCCGATTTGATCTTGGTCATCTCCCCTTCCTGGTATTCCGGGAAACGGAGGAAGAGTTGTTCGCAGGTGATTAGCCCGAGTACCGCATCGCCGAGAAATTCAAGGCGTTCGTTCGACGCCCCACGCGTGTTCGCCCCCGACGTGTGAGTCAGGGCCGCGCGTAGAAGCTCCGGCTTCCTGAAGCGGTAGCCGATGACGTCCTGACATTCCTCAAGAATGTCCTGCTCGCGAGTTGTGGTAAGTTCCGAAGCCATTGTCATTTCGGGGGTTATGAGATTATGAGGAATGATTATCAATCTCATACGAACTTGTCAACGGTTTACCGGACACGAAGACATAGGTAGGCAAAGTCACATTGAGCCGATAGATCAAAATTGATTGGATTCTGCCAATTTACCGAGAGACGCATCATGCCGCAAGCTGCCGTGATTTGGGATGTGGATGGCACGCTCGTCGATACAGCGGAGTTGCACTTCGACGCCTGGGTGAAACTGGCGGCGGAGATCAATAAGCCGTTCACCCACGCCGATTTCGCGGCCACCTTCGGCCGCCGCAATCCCGAGATCATTCGCTTCCTGTTCGGCGAGCATCAGACCGATGCCGCCATCGCCGAGCTAGGCGACCGCAAAGAGCAGTACTACCGCTCCGAAGCCGCCAAGGGCGTGTACCTGCTGCCGGGCGTACAGGCCATGCTCGAAGCCTTCGCCGGCCGCGGCATCTCGCAGGCGATCGGCTCCAGCGCCCCGCGCGGCAACCTCGAACTCATCCTCGACCTGACGAACAGCCGCCGATTCTTCGAGGGAATCGTGGCCATGGAAGACACCCAACGCGGCAAACCCGACCCGCAAGTCTTCCTGAAGGCCGCCGAGAAACTGAACGCGAAACCGGCAAACTGCATCGTCTTCGAAGACGCCGTCGCCGGCGTCCAAGCCGCCAAAGCCGGCGGCATGCAATGCGTGGCGGTGCGTTTCGTGGGCCATCACACCGAGGAAGCGTTGCGTCAGGCGGGAGCGGATTTGGTGGTTTCGACGCTGGAGACGGTGAAGGTGGAGGAGGTGTTGCGGTTGGTGAAGTGAGCCCTGCGGTTATTACCCGACCGCAACCTCATGCTCCTGAAAAAATGTGATTTCGTAATCCGACAAATCATCGGATGGTTCTTCAGGGAAACTAACCACCAATCGCTTCTCAGGGAAGTCTCGCTGAAGCTTTGCAGACCAGATTTCCTTGAGGCGCCTGCCAAAATACAAGATCTGATCGCGGGTGGGTCTCGCTTCGTTGCCACAGAACTCGCCGAGAATGTGGAGGTGATTCATGACCGTTTCGAGCGCTCGCTTATTGCCTCCGGTCTGTTCGAGGAAACCCCGATAACTCTCTTCGCTGAATCCCGCAAAGAAAACGCAACCATCGTGTTCCGCGAACTCCGGCCAGAACAACTCTCCATAAGCGATGGCGTGCTCGATCCTACCGACGCATGCGATCCAAGATGATAGGTCGATGCCCTTGCCCGAGGTCCAATCGCGAGTTTCGGGAATCAGGTCGGCCATGGGAACATCGCTGAGTCTTTGGGGCATCGGTTCTCCTACGATTCTCGGGGATAATTCTCCCAAGCCGGCAGACCGAGACTTCTGGCTTTCCGACGACAGTAAGCAGCTATAAACAATCCGAAGCACAGGCCCGATCCGGCTGCCGCCAAGACAGCGATCTCCGCCGCCATTTTCGATGCCTGCCATTGCAGGATCCACATGAACACACCCCAGACCGCACCAAACATGGCACCGGTTATCAGCGTGATTGGCACAAATCCGAGGAATAGTGGCGGGGGAATCTTGAGACCGATTGCCCAAAGTATTCGAAAAAGCGGTGGAGCTACCAGGGAGATACCCACGCCCTTTTTACGCATGTCTTGGATGTGATAATCAACCTTCTGGCGATGGGTCATTTCGACCACTCCGCAGATGTGCGAATTCAATCCTCACTGAAACGACGTATCAA
>JAIOQJ010000034.1 GCA_021413475.1 Planctomycetota bacterium
CCCGAGGAAGAGCAAGGACGTAAGCCGGATGAGATGCAGCATAAGGTGACAATCACCAAGCCGTTTTGCATCGGCATGACCGAGGTGACCCAGGGGCAGTGGAGCGCCTTGATTGAAGACAACAAACCGTGGGAGAAAAAAGGAGCCGCTCGAGGAGACAACAACGCCGCCTCGGGCATCAACTGGGAAGACGCCAACGCCTTTTGCCGCAAGCTCAGCGAAAAGGAAGGCAAGAAGTATCGTTTACCGACCGAGGCCGAATGGGAGTACGCTTGCCGCGCCGGGACGAAGACTGTCTACAGCTTTGGCGACGAGGCGCAGCGGCTAGCGGACGTTGCCTGGTTCAACCAGGCCCGAGAGAATCCCGCCCACCAAGTGGGTTTGAAGCGGCCGAACGCCGCTGGACTCTTCGACATGCACGGCAATCTGTGGGAGTGGTGCTCCGACCGGTACGGCGATAAGTACTACGAGTCTTCCCCCGCCGACGATCCTTTAGGTTCCGCCCAGGGGGACCACCGCGTGATGCGCGGCGGCAGTTTCGAAAGCCCGTCCGATGATTGTCGTGCGGCGCGCCGCGGCCACCATTCGCGGTTGGATCGCGATATATTTTTGGGCTTCCGCGTGGTGTACGATTTGCCATCGGTGGAGGCACCCGCGGTCAAACCCGCATCGACGGCACCCACGAAACCGACGACATCTTCCTCACCGGCCACGGGCGGGACGAAACCATCGGCTCCCGGCGGCACCGCAATTACCAAGAAGCCGCAGGGCAAAGGGGGCATCAACAGCGTGGGCATGCCGTTGGTGCTGATGCCGGCTGGCAAGTTCATGATGGGTTCGCCCGTGGGAGAGGAGGGGCGTAGTCCCCACGAGCAGCAGCACGAAGTGACGCTCACCAAGCCGTTTTACATCGGCGCCACCGAAGTGACCCGAGCCCAATGGTTCGCCGTGATGCAAACCACCCCTTGGGCTCCCAACGCCACAGCGGTTGATCGCGAGAACCTGCCCGTCAGCCACGTGACCTGGCAAGATTCCACCGATTTTTGTGCGAAGCTCAGCGCCAAGGAAAAGAAAAAATATCGCCTGCCGACCGAAGCGGAGTGGGAATACTCCTGCCGAGCCGGCACGAAGACGCGGTTTTATTTCGGCGAAGAGGCCGATCGCATCAAAGACTACGCCTGGACCCAAGACCAAGAGGGGAAGCGCTCCGCGCATGAAGTGGCCCAGAAGCTGCCGAACGCCGCGGGCCTGTACGACATGCTCGGCAATCAACGGGAACATTGCCAGGACCGGTACAGCGAGTATCCGAAAGACGCGGTGGTCGATCCCCAGGGGCGGACCGAGGGGGGCGAAAATGATCACATGGTCCGTGGTGGATGTTGGGGAGACGTCGCGAATCACTGTCGCGCTGCCGAACGCGCCAGGACTCACCAGGTGCTGCTGCCGTATTACCTCGGCTTCCGCGTCGTGCTCGAACCGTAGCGATTTCGCGGGCCGAAGGCTGTGTCGAGAGGGATTCTCGCCCCTCACCTTAGTAGCTCCGCCGCAGCGGATTTGCAGCCTCTCCCCACAGGTGTCGAGGGAGTTGTTACACAAGCGTTACACTTGCACGCCCCAGCACCGCCTGATCGCGCTGGCTGACCGGGAGGGGGACAGCTAGAATGAAAGCATGTCGACCTGGGATCATGCTGAGGGTGGAAACATGGCTCATTGCTGGGGCAAACACGTCATCGGGTGGCTGGCGATCGTCAGTCTAAGCCTCTTCGTCACCTCGGCCTGGGGCCAGGACGCGGTGCCCGAGATCAAACGGGTCGCGGTTCCCAAGACGGCCGATCAAGATGCGGCCCGAAAGATCGTGCTGGAACTGTTCCGCGGCGACTACGAGCAGGCAAAGACTGCCGAGGAGAAATCGGCGCTGGCCGAGAGAATGCTGGCCGTGGGCAACGATACCCACGACGACGCGGCCGGCCAGTACATGCTGTATCAGATCACCAAGGAGTTGGCGATCTCGGTGATGAATACCCCGTTGGCGCTGCGCGCGGTCGACGGCCAGGGGATGTACTTCGAGATCGACGCAGCCGAGGTCAAGCTGGCCACGGTTACGGCGATTGAAAAGACCGCGAAGCTGACCAAGGATCGGCAAGTCTTGCTGGCGACGTTGGATCAACTCGTCGACGAGCTGATTCACGCGGATCGCTACGACCTGGCAAAGCAAGCGACCGCCCTGACGCTCGACCTGGCCCGAAAAGCTTCGGATCCGAACGCGATCAAGCAGGCCGGCATCAAGCTCAAGGACATCGAGACCCGCGAGAAGCTGTTTGGCGATGTGCAGGCCGCGCGCAAGGTGCTGGCGACCAAGCCCGACGATCCGGCGGCGAACACCACGGTCGGCCGGTTCCTCTGCCTGATCAACAACGATTGGGACGCGGGCCTGCCACTGCTGGCCAAAAGCGGCGATGCCAACCTGAAAGCGGCCGCTGAGAAGGAGTTGGCTCAGCCTCAAGAGGCGATGCAGCAAATGGAAGTCGGCGATCTCTGGTGGGACATCGCGGATAAGGAGACCGGGACGCTGCAAGGGGCGCTGCAACAACGGGCCCTCGCCTGGTACCAAACCGCGCTGCCGCAACTCACCGGCCTGGCGAAACTCAAGATCACTGGCCGGATCGAAAAGGCAACGCCCAAGTCCGACGCCGGAGCACCGCTGGCGTCGACGACACCCGCCAAATCGCCTCTGCAGCCTCCGAAGACTCCGATGCGCCCGGCACAAAAGTTGATTACGAACAGCGTCGGCATGCGGTTGGTGTTGATTCCGCCTGGGTCGTTCGTGATGGGCTCACCGCCGGACGAATCGGGACGGGGCGAGGACGAGACGCAGCATCGTGTCAAGCTGACGAAGCCGTTTTACATGGGCATGACCGAAGTCACGCAGGAACAATGGTACGTGGTGATGAAGACCAAGCCCTGGCAGGGGAAGGAGATGGAGATTCCCGACGCCGCGGCCTGTCCGGTGACCTACGTGACGTGGACCGACGCGACGGAATTTTGCCGCAAGCTCAGTGAAAAAGAAAAGAAGACTTACCGGCTTCCGACCGAGGCCGAGTGGGAGTACGCCTGTCGAGCGGGCTCGAAGGGAAGATTTTGCTCGGGCGAGGACATGCAGAGCTTGGATATCGTGGGCTGGTTTGGCTCCAACAGCCAGGACGGTCCAGTCCAGTTCGTGGGCCTCAAGCAGCCGAACGACGCGGGCCTTTACGACATGCACGGCAACGTTTGGGAATGGTGCTCGGATTGGTGGGAAGATTTCCGCAACAAGGACGCGACCGATCCGCAGGGGCCCAAGAACGGTTCGATGCGGGCCTCGCGCGGCGGTAGCGGTTCGTCCAGCAGTTCGCAATGTCGCTCGGCCGAACGCTATTCCCGTACGCAGTCATCGACGTATTACGGGCTGGGCTTTCGCGTGGTCTACGATCCGCAAGCGCCGGCAGTTTCCGCTCAGACCAAGGGGGCGGATGCGACTCCGGCCAGCCTGAACGGCACGAAACCATCGACAGTCGTCGTTTCCAATCCACCGCAGTCGCCGCTGGCCCGGTCTCTAGGACTGAAACAGCCGCAGACCAACACCATCGGCATGAAGCTCGCGTTCATTTCACCGGGAACATTCAGGATGGGATCTCCCGCGGGTGAGAATGGACATCGGGAGAACGAGACTCAACATTCGGTGAAGATTACCCAGCCGTTCTTCATGGGTGTTACCGAAGTGACGCAAGAACAATGGAAGACGATCATGGGGACCGAGCCCTGGACCATCTATGCACCGCTTGTGCAGGAGCCTACTTATCCGGCAACGCTTATTAACTGGGATAAGGCCAACGAATTTTGTCGAAATCTCAGTGCCAAGGAAGGTAAGACTTATCGCCTGCCCACCGAAGCCGAATGGGAGTATGCCTGTCGAGCAGGATCGCCGGGCGCGTTTTGCTTCGGAGACGATTTACAACAATTGAATGCTTACGCTTGGGTGCACATCGCCGACGAAGACAGGAAGTACCCACAGAAAGTGGCACAAAAATCCCCCAACGCGTTTGGGTTGTTCGACATGCACGGTAACGCAGGGGAGTTTTGTGCGGATTGGTTCGAGGATTATCCCATGACCGAGCAGACGGATCCCAAAGGGCCGGACACGGGAACGTCCAAGGTGATTCGTGGGGGAAGCTCGGTTAAGTCCGATCTCCAGTGCCGCGCTGCGGTACGCGCGACGATGCGTCCGACATCGGGCAACGCCGAGGTCGGTTTCCGCGTGGTGCGCGAACCGTAGGGTTCTGTATCGGCCGTGAAATCGGTTCCACCAACCGTGGGGTATCGCCCCGCTGGCAATCCTCTCCGTTCGCGCTGGATGCCTGCTGGCGACGCGGCTAGAATGACGGCCGGTCCAATCGGGCTTCATTCAAGGGGGGCAATCATGCCTGAGCGCTGGGGTCAATACGTCATCGGTTGGCTGGCGATCGTCGGCCTGAGTGTCTTCGTCGCGGCGGCTTGGGGCCAGGACGCGACCCCCGAGATCAAGCGGGTCGCGGTCCCCAAAGCTGCCGATCAGGAGTCGGCCCGCAAGCTGTTGCTGGAACTGTTCCGCGCGGACTCCGACCAGGCGAAGAAGCCTGAAGAGAAAGCGGCGCTGGCGGAGAAGATGCTGCAAGTGGGCAACGACACCCACGACGACGCGGCCGGCCAGTACATGCTGTTCCAACTGGCCAAAGAGATCGCGATGGCCGTGTCGAACGCCGAGGTGGCGTTGAAGGCGGTCGACGCTCAAGGGACCTACTTCGAACTCGACGTCCCCGACGCGAAGCTGGCGACAGTCGCGGCGATTGAAAAGACTTTGAAGTTCAACAAGGACCGCCTGACGTTGTTGCCCATTTTGGAAGCATTTGTCGACGAGCTGGTGCAGGCCAATCACTACGAGTTCGCCAAGAAAGCGACGGCCTTGACGCTCGATGTGGCTCGCAAGACGAACGATCCGAATGTGATCAAGCAGGCCAGTCTGAAGCTGAAAGATATTGAAATACGCGAGAAGCTGTTTGGCGAAGTACAGGCCGCGCGCAAGGTGCTGACGACCAAGCCCGACGATCCGGCGGCGAACACCACGGTCGGCCGGTTCCTGTGCCTGATCGAAGGGGATTGGGACGCGGGCCTGCCGCTGTTGGCCAAGTGCGGTGACGCGAATCTCAAGGAGGCCGCGATCAAGGAACTTGCCGGCCCACAAGAATCGGCCCAGCAGATGGAAGCGGCCGACGCCTGGTGGAACGTGGCGGAAAAGGAGTCGGGCACGTTGCAGCAGATGCTGCAGCAACGGGCGACGGCCTGGTACGAGTTGGCGATGCCGGGCCTGTCGGGGCTGGGGAAGCTCAAGGTGTCGGGCCGGCTCGAAAAACTGGCCAAGGCCAATGCCGCGGCCCCGAAAACTGCCGGCAAGCCAGGTCTGAAAAAGGCCGCAGGGCCCATGTCGAAGGTCATGACCAACAGCATCGGCATGAAATTGGTGCTGATCCCGGCAGGCACGTTCGTGATGGGCTCCCCGGCAGAAGAGCAAGGCCGCCGTGACGACGAGACGCAACATCGCGTCAAGCTCACCAAGCCGTTTCACATGGGCGCGACCGAAGTCACGCAAAAGCAATGGGCCGCCGTGATGAGTGACACTCCGCGGTCTGCAAATCCGAACGCCCCGGTCGGCGACAATTATCCGATCAACTATGTCACCTGGAACCATGCGACGGAGTTTTGCCGTCGTCTCAGTGCCAAAGAAAACAAGAATTATCGTCTACCAACGGAAGCGGAGTGGGAGTACGCCTGCCGAGCTGGTTCAGCAGGCCGATTCTGTTTTGGTGACGATGACGCTCAAATCACTTTTTTTGGATGGGTCCGGGACATCTACAACGCAACACCCCCTGAAATGTATGCTAAGGAAGTAGGGCAAAAGAAACCCAATGCTTGGGGACTCTATGACATGCACGGGAACCTTCGGGAGTTCTGCTCGGACCTCTACGACGCATATTCCACAGGTGAAGTGACCGACCCCCAAGGGCAATCCGGTGGCCGACGCGTGTATCGCGGCGGCAGTTACACGTCCACTCCGACAGATTGCCGATGTGCGAAGCGAGGATATTCGCCGTCGGATAACTCCATCAGTTCGTCATACGGCTTTCGCGTGGTTCTCGATAGCTCGCCGGTCACAGCCTCGAATCAGCCCAAGCCGGCAACACCGACGCCCGGAGTCTCTGTCGGCTCGAAGCCCTCGACCACCATCGGCTCCAACCAGCCACGGTCAACGGCTCCTCAGCCTCCTGGAGCGCAACAGCTGAGGACCATGACCAACACTATCGGCATGAAGCTGGTGGAGATTCCTGCGGGAACATTTGTCATGGGCACGCCGGAAGGGCAATCGGGACCCTTTAGAGATGAAACGCAGCACCGGGTGACACTTACGAAACCCTTCTACTTGGGCGTTACAGAAGTGACCCAGGCCCAGTGGACTGCCTTGATGGGAACTGAACCCTGGAAGGGGCAAAAGCGAAATACGGAAGGCCCGAGATATCCGGCAAACTATCTGAGCTTGGTTACGGCGACCGATTTCTGTCGCAAGCTCAGCGAGAAGGAAGGCAAGGCCTACCGACTGCCGACCGAGGCAGAATGGGAATATGCCTGTCGAGCCGGTTCCACCACCACCTTTTGTTTTGGTAACGACGAAGCGATGTTCAAAGAATATGGGTGGTCCAAGGAGAACTCCGCACAGGGGGGCGAGCTCCACTTCCATCCGGTAGCTCAGTTGCGGCCGAATAACTGGGGCCTGTACGACATGCACGGAAATCTC
>JAIOQJ010000634.1 GCA_021413475.1 Planctomycetota bacterium
GAACCGTATCGGCGGCCGGAGTAACACGGGCGAAGGCGGCGAGGATCCCGAACGCTACATCTGGTCGAACGAGCGAGGCGACTCGAAGAACAGCGCCATCAAACAGGTTGCTTCCGGCCGATTCGGCGTCACCAGTAACTACCTGGTCAACGCCAAAGAGTTGCAGATCAAGATGGCCCAAGGTGCCAAGCCTGGCGAGGGCGGCCAGCTTCCCGGCAGCAAAGTCTATCCCTGGATCGCGAAGGTGCGCCATTCGACACCAGGCGTCGGGCTGATCTCACCGCCGCCGCACCACGATATCTACAGCATTGAGGACTTGGCCGAGCTGATTCACGATTTGAAGAACGCCAATTCGGAAGCGAGGATCAGCGTCAAGCTCGTCGCGGAAGTGGGCGTCGGCACCATCGCGGCCGGCGTCGCCAAGGCGCATGCCGACGTGGTGCTGATCAGCGGCCACGATGGAGGCACCGGTGCCTCGCCGCTTACCAGCCTCAAACACGCGGGCGCTCCGTGGGAACTGGGCCTGGCGGAGACGCAGCAGACGCTTCTGCTCAACGATTTGCGCTCTCGCATCGTCGTTGAGGTGGACGGACAGTTGAAGACGGGGCGCGACGTCGTCATCGGGGCACTTTTAGGAGCCGAGGAGTTTGGCTTCGCCACGGCTCCGCTGGTGGCAATGGGCTGCGTGATGATGCGCGTTTGCCATCTGAACACATGCCCGGTTGGGGTCGCCACGCAGGATCCGAAGCTGCGCAAGAAGTTTGCCGGCAATCCGGAACACGTCGTCAACTTCATGCACTTCATCGCCGAGGAGGTGCGTGAGTTAATGGCCCAGCTCGGCTATCGCACCCTCGCTGAGATGGTCGGCCATAGCGAACGGCTGGAAATGTCGCAGGCCGTCAAACATTACAAGGCGAGCGGCCTCGATTTTTCGCCGATCTTGTTTCAGCCAAAGGTTGGGCCCAACGTGGGCTGGCACTGCACGCAGACGCAGGATCACGGTCTTGACCACGCGCTGGACCGCACGACTCTCATCCCTTTGTGCAAACCGGCACTGGAAAACGGCACTCCCGTATCGGCCATGTTCCCCATTCGCAACACGAATCGCGTCGTCGGCACGATGCTCGGCAGCGAACTGACGCGGCGGTACGGACCCGATGGCCTGCCGGACGACACCATTCGCCTGAAATTCAAAGGCTCGGCGGGACAGAGTTTCGGGGCCTTCGTGCCGCCCGGCATCACGCTGACCCTGGAAGGCGACGCGAATGACTATGTCGGCAAAGGTCTGTCGGGCGGCAAGATCATCATCTTTCCTCCCGAAAAGTCGACGTTCCGGGCGATGGACAACGTGATCATCGGAAATGTCGCACTTTACGGCGCGACGAGCGGCGAGGCATACATTCGCGGCATGGCCGGTGAGCGTTTCTGCGTTCGTAACAGCGGTGTCGATGCGGTGGTGTTGTCGGTGGGCGATCATGGCTGCGAGTACATGACGGGCGGCCGAGTCATCGTGTTGGGGCCGACCGGGAAGAACTTCGCGGCTGGGATGTCCGGGGGCATCGCCTACGTCTACGACGAGGACGGCAATTTCCCGCGCAATTGCAACAAGGAGATGGTGCAACTTTACCCGCTGGAGGACGAGGAGGACGTGGCCGAGGTGAAAGTGATGTTGCAGAAGTTCTACGACTACACCGGCAGCGAGCGGCCTTTGCGGATGTTGCGAAACTGGGACGAGCACCGGCCCAAGTTCGTCAAGGTGTATCCGAACGATTACCGCAGAGTGCTGCAGACGCAGAAGCGATTCAAGCTCGAAGGGCTATCGGACGAAGAGGCGATCATGGCGGCGTTCGAGGAGAATGTGCACGATCTGGCACGCGTGGGAGGAAAATGAACCTCGAAAACGATTTAGCGATCCTTAATGGACGGAGGTTGCCATGCTCGGCGACGGCGCGCTAACCTTTCAAGAGTTCGCCATGAACGAACCGCTTCCACTAGCGACAATCCACGATGCGGTCCTGGAATTTCTCCGGGGCCGTGACGACGCTGTACTGTTCGGGGCGTACGCGGTGAACGCCTACGTGAAAGAGCCACGCATGACGCAGGACGTGGACATCGCTTCGACACGAGCGGAAGCTTTGGCAGAGGAACTGCGGGCGCACTTGAATGAGCGATTCCATATTGCTGTTCAAGTCCGAACTGTTCGTGAAGGGATTGGCTATCGCATCTATCAGGTGCGAAAGCCGGAGAATCGCCATCTAGTCGATTTACGCCCAGTCGAAACGCTGCCGCCGTCACAGCACGTTGAGGATGTGATGGTCGTGACGCCACCGGAACTGATCGCCAACAAGGTGATGAGCATGGTGAGCCGGCAACACAAAGCCAAAGGTATCATCGATAGGGCTGACGCGTATCGAGTACTACTTGCATTCCCCGCGCTAAAGAGCCTGGAGGGTTCCGTGGCGGAACGCCTCCGTGCGGCGGGTGCCACGGAGAAGGTGTTGGACGCTTGGAAAGAATTGGTAGCCACGCAGATTCTGCCAGAGGACGAAGACGGCGAGTTTGCTCCCAACGACGATGAGAATGAGTAGCCTTCTGGGGAAAGTGACATGGGTAAGCCGACTGGATTTATCGAGTTCCCTCGCGAACTGCCGATGGCGGATTCACCGATCGAACGCAGCCGCCTGTGGGGCGAGTTTCATGGCCACGGCGACGAAAAGCTGCTGCGCCAACAGGGTGCCCGCTGCATGGATTGCGGCGTGCCGTTCTGCCACACCGGTGCCGTCATCGAGGGCATGGCCGCGGGCTGTCCGATTAACAACTTGATCCCAGAGTGGAACGACCTGGTGTATCGCGGCCTGTGGAAGGAGGCCCTCGATCGGCTGCACAAGACCAACAACTTCCCCGAGTTCACTGGCCGGGTCTGCCCCGCTCCGTGCGAGGGGTCGTGTGTGCTCGGCATCAACGAGCCAGCGGTCACCATCAAGAGCATTGAGTGCGCCATCATCGACCGAGGATTCGAAGAAGGCTGGGTCAAGCCGGAACCGCCCGCGCTGCGGACCGGCAAGAAAGTCGCGGTCGTCGGCTCCGGACCTGCGGGCCTGGCGTGCGCGGCCGAATTGAACAAGGCGGGGCATTGGGTGACCGTTTTCGAGCGTGCCGACCGCGTTGGCGGCTTGCTCATGTACGGCATTCCCAACATGAAGCTCGACAAGAACTACGTCCAGCGGCGCGTCGACCTGATGATGTCGGAGGGCATCGTCTTCATCACTCGCTGCGAGGTCGGCAAGGATTTACCGGCGAAGAAGCTTCGAGAGGACTATGACGCCGTCGTCCTGTGCGGCGGGGCCACGAAGCCAAACGATTTCTTCGCGAAGACGGAGGGCCGAAACCTCAAGGGCATCCATTTCGCCATGGAGTTTCTACACGCCAACACCAAGAGCCTCCTTGATAGCCAGCACCAAGACGGCAAGTACATCTCGGCGAAGGACAAGGACGTCATCGTCATCGGTGGCGGCGATACAGGCACGGACTGCGTCGGTACATCGTTGCGACACGGCTGCCGGAGCATTCTGCAACTGGAGATCGTGCCGATGCCGCCCATTGGCCGCGCCGCCGACAATCCCTGGCCGCAATGGCCAAAGATCTATCGCCTCGACTACGGCCAGGAAGAGGCAAAGGCCCTCTTCGGCGACGACCCGCGGCAGTATTCAATCCAGACGACGAAGTTCGTTGGCGATACTGCCGGGAATTTGAAGGAAATCCACACCGTTCGCGTCGAATGGGTGAAAGAAAACGGCCGGACGATGCCGCGCAATATCCCTGGCTCGGAGCAGGTTTTCCCGGCGCAGCTAATCCTGCTGGCGATGGGCTTTAGCGGGCCGGAGAATCAACTCCTCGATCAACTCGCCGTGGAGAAGGATGCCCGAACCAATGCGAAGACGGAGCAGGGGAAGTACAGTACCAACGTCGAGGGGGTCTTTGCGGCAGGCGACATGCGGCGAGGACAGAGTCTGGTCGTCTGGGCGATTAAAGAGGGCCGCGGGGCCGCCCGTGAGTGCGACAGCTATCTGATGGACAAGGCGTCTCCTTGCCCAGATATTACTGCGATCCGCTGAGCGATCTCTGCCACTAAAGCCTCCAAGCAGCCTGGCGCAACCAGGGCGATCGCTTCCTGGTAGATCCCTTTGCCATACGAAGACTCAGTCGGCAAATAACCGGGTAGCCAGCCGCCGGTGAGAGTGACGACAAGAATCGGGCGTCCCGGGAATTGCGCCCGCAAGGCCGTCTGCAGCAATTGGTAGTGCTCGCCGGGCACGAAGAGCCATAAGGCGTCGCCGAGTTGCCAGAGCGTAATCTGGAACGGAAACTTGGTGCCGGTTGGCAAATCTCGCAAGCGTGCCAGCCAGCGTGTCATCTGTTCAACCTTCGCTCGGCAATCGCGCGTGCCGAGCGTGTCTCCCCGTTCCCGGGCCCGGCTTTCTTCTTCCTTCCAGTGTGCTTCCTGCTTGCGAGCTTCGTCGATCGTCAGTAGTTCGGCACGATAGGGAAGTTCCGTTGTCCACTGCTGAAATTGCCATCGAGCATGGTGTTCGCGGGCAATTGGATCAAGCTCTTCGTGTTTCCACGCGCCGATAATCGCTCCTGAAATTACCGGTCCCTGATAGACATAGTGCGTGCCCGGTTTCGGGAGCGGCTCAAGAGCGGCCAGTGCCGCAAACGCGAGTTGCCGGCCGTTGCGGTCCGCCACCGCGTGATCGCCCACGAAGCCCTCGCGCGGTCCAAGGTCGCCCGACGCTCCTTGGAGAAACATGCACGGCGCTCCACTGTACCCTTCAATGGTTTCCCGCAGGGCCCCAATGAAATCCGGACTGATCGCCGTGTTGTCCCAGGCGAGTGTGGTCGGATGGCAGGCGTAATTGACAATCGTCGCGACAGTTTTCGCTTCGTCTGAAACGATGCGAGCGACGAGGACCGTGTCATCCGCGAAACCGGTTGGATTGAGTCCGCAAACGAACTGATTGGTTTGTTCATCCCAGGCGTCGCGGTGGGCGGCAAGATTGCAGCGGCCGGTTCCGTATAGGATTGTCGCCGGTTGACCTTGTTCAATCGCCACAGGGGCCAGTTCCGCAAGACGCTTGGCGACACCGTCGAGATAGGGGCCGATCAAATCACCACCGGGAAGGTCGGCTCGGCTGCGCAACATCAGTCCGGACCCATGTGTGTGCGATGTCGTGATGTGAACTTGTTCCGGCACGATCTTCGAAGCCTTGCAAATGGCGGCAGTCATGCGATCGACTTCGGCTTTATCGAAGATGCAATGATCGAGCGCGACGAGGAGTTGGCCGCTGGCCCGGTTGCCGGAAATCGGTTCCAGCCAGAGTACGGTTGCGACGAGCGGCCGATGGACGCCCGTGGCGCGTTCGTGTGAAGCCGCGCCCCACATGCGATGATAAATGCCGACCGGCGGGGTGATATCGCCGCTCGCAATGCCGGCTCGACAACGAGTCTGGGGTGTTTCAATGGGGTTCATCATCATCCTGAAATAGTGGGTTGAGTGGATTAAGGAATGCCCAGATGATGGCATCGAGGGCGAGAACGGCTGCGAACAGATAAAGGACCAAGTTCCAGTTGCCGGTCGCGTTGATCAGTG
>JAIOQJ010000635.1 GCA_021413475.1 Planctomycetota bacterium
CGTTTACAATATCTGCATGCGTCGACGCTGAATGTCCCCAGACGAGGTTCTTTTATGCGTTGGTTCTTGTTCGCCCCGTTGCTCTTGGCCCTGTTCCCAGTATTCCTGCATGCCCAGGAAAAAGCGAAACCCGATCTGGATGGCTTCAACACCTTAGTCACTCCCTTCCTGGAAAAACACTGCTTCAAATGCCACGGAACCACCAAGCAAGAAGGCGGTGTGATTCTTCACAAGCTTAATGGCGACCTCGTTGCTGGGCCGCACTTGCGTCGATTCCGCTCAATCGCGGAACGTCTAATCAAGGACGAGATGCCGCCCAAAGACCAGCCCCGGCCGCATGTCATGGATGTCAAGAAAGTGACCGATTGGATCGCCGGCGAAATGAAGAAGGCAGGGATCAAGGACATCAAGACGGTCACGCTCGACCTGCCGAAGTTCGGCAATCGGGTCAATCACGAGCAACTCTTCAAGTGCGGTGCCGACACCGTGATTGACGCTCCGCCACGACTCTGGCGCGTCAGCCCCTATATTTACCAGACTTTCGCGAGGAACGTGGGCAAAGCCCGAACCGATGTCGCCCAGCCGTTTTCCGTCATCCCCGGCCACGGCTTCAAGGATTATGCATGCGAATCGGAGATCGATGAGCCGACGACTGCCCAATTGATTCGAAACGCCAATGCCATTGTCGAACAGCAAACGCGCTACTCGATCGAAAACGGCAAAGTGAAACCGATCGGCTTCGCGATGCCGCGGGAGTTCATCCCGCTGTTCGATCCCGCCAAAACGTCAACGCGGGCGGAGATCGAAAAAGCGATCACGCAGCAGTTCAATTTGGTCATCGCCCGCCCGCCGACTGCCGAGGAATTGAAACGCTTCGCTGACTTGATGCAGAAGAACATCGCGACCGCCGGCCAGGTCGAAGGGGCACGCAGCACGATTTTAACGATCATTCTCTTGCCGGAAGTCGTCTACCGTTCCGAGCTCGGCAACGGCAAGCCGGACGCCAAGGGACGTGTGATGCTCGCGCCGCGGGAACTCGCCTTCGCGATTGCCTACGCCCTCACCGACAGACGGCCAGACAAACTGCTTCTCGATGCAGCCGAGAGCGGTAAGCTCTCGACTCGCGAGGAAGTTC
This sequence comes from Planctomycetota bacterium, assembly GCA_021413475.1. Taxonomy (GTDB): domain Bacteria; phylum Planctomycetota; class Planctomycetia; order Gemmatales; family Gemmataceae; genus JAIOQJ01. The sequence continues at coordinate 1,136 of JAIOQJ010000635.1, forward strand.
AAAAGCACGTTGAGCGTATCCTGGACGATCCACGTATCGAGAAGGAACGCGTTCTCCGCTTTTTCCGCGAGTATTTCGATTACGAGGATGCTGTCAACGTCTTCAAGAACGTCAAGGACAATCCCAATCACGAGCCTCGCGTGCTCGTCGCCGACACCGACCGCTTGATCCAGTATTTTCTCGATCGCGATACCGACGTACTCCGGGAACTGCTGACCACCAACAAAAGCTTCGTCGCCTATTCGAGCGACAACAAGACGAAGAAGGTCGTAATGGCCGGGGCAGCCAACAAGAAGTTCATCCCCTCGTCGTACAACGTGACCAAATGGTCCGAAGAGCAGCCCATGGAACTCAATCCCCGTGAACGGGCCGGCATTCTGACGCAACCAAGTTGGTTGGTATCTCAATCGCTCAACACCGATAATCACGCCATCCGTCGGGGCAAATGGATCCGCGAGAAACTACTGGGTGGATCGATCCCCGATGAACGACCTGGGCCTGACCTTCGAAATGTTCGACCACTTCGGCCGTCATCGCGCCACCGAGGGTGATCGTCCCGTCGATGCCAGCGGTCTAATCGCCAACAGCGGCGACCCCAAACTAGAAGGCCCGGTGACGGACGCCATCGACCTCATCAAAAAACTAGCCGCTTCGGACCGCGCCCAACAAGTCTTTATCCGCCACGCATTCCGTTACTGGATGGGCCGCAATGAAACATTGAGAGACGGCTGGACGCTGGTGCAGGCGAATGAGACGTACACCAAAACGCGCGGCAGCTTCAAGGCGATGCTGGTGTCGCTGTTGACTTCGGATTCATTTCTGTATCGGAAGGAATATAAAAGGGAGTAGACTTGTTCAATTCAAACGATTCGTACCTTGGCTTCTTTTCCAATCGATCGCGATGCAACGCCGTCACGATATGGTGACTGTTGCGAATCACATTAAATATCAAGAAAGTGACCATTCCGTTCAAAAAAGATCGACGCGCCGCCCCAGTCGTAGGCAATGTATAGAGATAGACGGTGATTTTACCTCCCGCATATTGGTTAACGACTGCCACGTCTGCTATCCTTGGGAAATCGAAGACAGGGAGAATCTACTATGGGCTGGCGGACTCATGTCCTTATTGTTCTCGCGGTGATGGCGACAGTCAGTCACATATCCCAGGCTGGAGAGCCGGACGCCGCCGCGCTGGCAGCTCAAATCGATAAACACATTGATACTCGCTTGGAAACCGAGGGAATCCGACCGGGCGGAATGGCTGATGATGCCGAGTTCATCCGGCGGGTGTACCTCGATTTGCATGGCACCGTTCCCAGTGCGGATCAGACCAGCCGATTCCTCGCTGATGCATCGCCGACCCAACGAAGCAAGTTGATTGAAACATTGCTCGCCAGACCTCGCTATGGCGAGTATCTAGGCGACGTTTGGCAAGCCTACCTCGTCTCGCCGCTGGCCGATGACCAGCGGGTGCGAGCAGAGCGGCTCCGAGTGTGGCTGGCCGGCCGGTTCAACACCAAGACCTGGGATCAAATCGTCATCGAACTACTGACCGCGACGGGCAAGATGGAAGAGAACCCGGCCGTCGTCTACCTGATTGAGGGCCGTCTGCCGCGCAGCGTCCCGGACCTTACCGATCTCACGACCCGTTACTTTTTGGGGATCCGCTTGAATTGTGCCCAGTGCCATGACCATCCGTTCGTCAAGTGGAAGCAGCAGGATTATTGGGGCATGGCGGCGTTCCTCACGCAGATTCAGACTCCGGGCAAATCGAAGCTGGTCTATCAGGTCGGCGTAAAAGATTATCCCGAGATCACGCTGACAACTTTGCAGAAGGACGCCTTATTGGACGGCTTCGTGTCTCGGCCGCCGACATTCCTGGGAGGCGAGCAGCCACCAAAGGGCGAATAAACGACGAATCACGCCGCGCTGGCCTCGTGGATGACGTCGCCCAAGAACCCTTACTTCGCCCGTGCCGCGGTTAACCGGATGTGGTGGAGGTTTTTCGGCCGGGGGATCGTCCGTCCGGTGGACGACATGCACGCGGCCAATGCGCCATCGCACCCCGAACTATTGGAACTGCTCACGAAGTCGTTCGTTGAATCGGGCTACGACATGAAGTTCGTCAGCCGTGCCATTATGCACAGCAACGCCTACCAACGGACGAGTCGGCCCGGCGATGCTTCAGAAAGGCAAGCCGAGTTGTTCGGGCGAATGTCGGTCAAATTCCTATCGGCCGGGCAGTTGTACGATTCGCTGGTAACGATATTTGGACCACCGGCGCGAGAAAAGGGTGGGGATGTTCGGTTGGGCCCACGCCCCGAGTTCACCCAGTTCTTTACCGAGGACGGCGATCCCGACCCTACCGCCTACCGGCGTGGGATCCCGCACCAGTTGCGGTTGATGAACTCGCCGCAGTTTTCCGGGCGAAGCCTCACTGCATTGGCGACACGATTAGCGAAACCGAACCGCTCACCAGACGAGTTGGCAGGGGATCTATTTCTGACGATCCTGTCGCGGCGCCCGACGGCCCAAGAGCAACTGCAATTCCGGGACCACCTGCAACGTTCCGATTCCGCGGAAGTCGCCAGCCGTGAGTGGGCGTGAGCCCTGATTGATGAGCAGCGAGTTCTCACTTAATCATTGATCGGGGAGAATTCTGATGGACGCGAACCTAGGCCGGCGTGAATTCCTGACCTGCGTTGCCGCCAGCGGAGCGCTCGACGGTTGGCTCGGGCGAGTGGCGGCTCAAGTGCCCAAAGGGCCGCGACCCAAATCGTGTATCCTCCTCTGGATGGCCGGCGGGCCCAGCCACCTCGATACGTTCGAACCGATTCCCTCGGTACCGTTTGCAAGATTCTCGGCGTCGATTACGAGAAGAAGAATCATCCTCGCGGAATCGACCGTCCCATTCCGATCGTCGATGTCAGCAAGGGAGTCAAGGTCATATCAGAGTTGTTCTAGCACGGGTGAAATTGGGTACGAAGGGTGCAGGTCCGAAAGGCGTGGAGTTAGGGAATAATCCATTCTCCGCATCTGATCGCCTGCTACCGCAAGCTTTGATCGCCCGCGATTTTTGGTGATTTTGGGATGGATCAGTTGCACTCGTGCCGGTTCCCCTTTTTTGTGATGCTGGCGGTGGGATTCGAACCCACTTCCGTCCGGTTAAAAGCCGGATGCTCGGCCAGTTGAGCTTCGCCAGCGAATCGGATGTGAAAATGGTGACGGTGGGAGTCGAACCCACAACCAGCGGCTTCTGAAACCGCCGCCTCTACCAATTGGGCTACATCACCGAACGCAAACGAACGCTCCTGACGGGAATTGAACCCGTGCCTCCACCTTGACAGAGTGGTGAACTCGCCACTGTTCGACAGGAGCGTTTTGAGAGCGAGCGGTCGGCCACTCGCTGCCAACGAGAAAAGGCGGGGGTTGTTGGCAACCCCCGCCCTTTGCAAAATTTGCTATCGCGTGAGTACAGAGGTTATGCTGAATCCCGATCGAGAACGAGCGCGGTCGCTAGATCGCGTTTGTTTTTCAAAGATTTGTATGCCAGGTACATTCTGCGTCTCGGTTTCAAAGTTGGTGAAAGACTTCGCACAATTGGATAGACGTCGCAGATACGAGATTGGTTCGCTTTTTGGATAAATCTCCATCGAAGTTTCGCGTCGGTCAGCGATTTGGTTTGCCCGATGGTGGCTTTTATCAGACCACTTCCATGATCCGCTCGCGGTCGTCGAGTAAATACACGGGCCGGCCTTGATGATCCGGAAGCGTCGTCTCCGGATCGATGCCCAGGACATGGTAGATTGTCGCCAGGACATTCTGCGGGGTGTAGTGCCGGCCCTTGGGCCGCTCGCCGCGTGCATCCGTTGCGCCGACGACTTGGCCAGTCGTCAGCCCGCCGCCGGAAATCAACGTGAATCCCGATTGCGGCCAGTGATCGCGGCCGCCTGTGGTGCCGCGTTGAGTGCCGACGCGCGGCGTGCGGCCCATTTCACCCCAGACAACTACGACCACATCTTTATCGAGCCCGCGTTCATGAAGGTCGGTAATCAGGGCCGAAAGCGAGTTATCGAGTTGCGGCAACACGTGCCGTAGGCATTCAAAAATGTGGTCGTGATGGTCCCACTGGCCGTTGCATTTCATGGGAACTTTGTGGTTCTGCGGCGTGATGGTCACAACGGGAACGCCGGCTTCGACCAGGCGGCGCGCTTGCAAATACTCCGTCCCCTTGCCGTAGCGGGCGCGAACGCGTTCCGGTTCCTTGCTGATGTCGAAGGCGTCGCGGGCCTTGTTGGTCGCGATCATTTCCAGAGCTTGGGATTGAAACGCGTCCATCCCTGCCATGCTGCCGCGGGCGTCGTCCGAATCGCGGCGGATCTGATCGAAGGAACGGAGCAACTGCTGGCGATCGCCGAGACGGCTCAGCGTCATTTCTTTCGAGAGCCCCAGATTGGTAGCCCTTTCACCGTGAATATAAGCCTCGTGAGCTTTCCCGAGAAAGCCGGGATGGCCGACATGGTTCGCGTCGCCGATGTACACATAAGGCGGAATCGGCCGCACAACGCGTGCGTCGCTGCGCAACCTGCTGACTACCGAACCGATTGACGGGCGATTGCCTCTGAGGAAGCCGGTGTAGAGTTCCGGGGCCGTGTGGCCTTCCTGCTGGAACTTCATGTTGCGGACGATGGCAATTTTGTCGGCGATCTTTGCCTGCATCGGGAAGAGTTCGCAGATATCCATACCGGGAACGTTGGTCTTGATCGGCTTGAATTCGCCACGATATTCGACCGGTGCATCGGGTTTCAGGTCGTACATGTCCATGTGGCTGGGGCCGCCATTCAGATAGACCATGATGACGGCCTTGTTCGCCGTGTGCGGTGGGTCGATTTCTTGGGCTCGCAGGCGCAAGATGTCGGCCAATGTCAGCCCACTGACGCTCAAGGCACCCACTTTGAGGAAGCTGCGTCGATCCACGCCGTCGCAATTTCGACCAGCATTTGGACCCCAGAATGTGAGCATGAGTCGTTCCTTTTGCCTTCTGTTTCACAGCACAGGTCTGCACTGTAAGGGAAAAACACGCGTGCAAGCAAGTGAATTTTCGGACCGGAGAGGCTCCGATTGGCGCGTGTCGATCTCCCAGTCGTCCGCTAGTTTCGACCGTGAGCTGAATGGTGAAAGACTCGCACGCTCTGGCTTTGTTCTTGAAATGCGATTGGCGGCATGATATCGAGAATTGCTTCTTACCGGGGATTGCGTTACGAGCTTCGAGTGCGATTTAACCGCTGCCTGGGAAACGATTTTTCGAAATTTCAGCCGAAATCAACCTGGCATCAACCTAGGGCCTGAGCCCTTCGAAATCGGCAATTTTCTCGACATTTTCACAATCTTCGACCCGATCGGCACGAACCAACAAGAGCTCTTGAAACGCAACTTCCACCATTCCCACGTGTTTCATGCCTTCACGAGCACTTTTTTTGCTAAACTTCGTAAAGCAAGGCGAGAGGGCGGCAACCCGCTGTGGATGGCTGTCTGAGTCGCTGTTTTTTCTGGGAGGCCCATCATGGGCAAGAAATTGTACGTCGGGAATCTGGCCTACAGCGTTACCGACAGCGACCTGTCACAGATGTTCGAGCCGTTCGGCTCAGTGCAATCCGCACAAGTAATCATGGATCGGGACACCGGCCGATCCAAGGGATTCGGCTTCGTGGAGATGGGCAGCGATTCGGAGGCTCAGGCCGCCATCGCTGGACTTCACGCCAAGGAAATGGACGGCCGAGCCCTAACCGTCAATGAAGCACGACCCAAAGAGGGTGGCGGCGGCGGTGGTGGTGGTGGAGGCCGCGGCTTCGGCGGTGGCGGCGGCGGCGGAGGCCGCGGTGGTTACGGCGGCGGTGGAGGTGGCGGAGGCCGCGGTGGATCAGGCGGCGGTGGTGGCGGCGGACGCCGTTACTAAGCAATCGCAATCAATGCGTCCCGGCAGGATTCCCACAATCCGGCCGGGACTTTTTGTTGGGCGGCTGAGAGATCTAGCGATCAAATCTTATTCACCCCTCGAACCGCAAGGGAAACGGCAGCACTTCGACCATCCGTTTTCCCTCACCAGTATCGGCCCCAAACGCGGCGACATGCCCGATGACGTAATTAGCCCGGCATCGGCCCCATCTTTCAATAGCTTCGCTTTGCCAACAATCGGCCCGCCTTCGACGACTTTCATTGCCATGAATGCCCGGTTGACAAATCCCGCCCGATCACGCGACATCACGATTGGTTCTTGGCCAAGATAGCAGCCCTTCGCGTATGACACCGCCCGTAAAGCGCGAGGAGTTTCCATCACGAAGCGAGTTTCGTCGATATCGATACCGTAGATCGGCGTGACCGCCTCGACACGCAACGTCTCGAACGTCTCGGCTCCCGCGAGACGTGCCCCTGCCGCCAAGAGCATCTCGCGCATGCCCGTGGCCCGTTCGTTCAAACAGACGATGTCGTAGCCCGGCACACCAAGCGGATCGTGCCGGCGCAGGTGGCAAGTTGCGTTCAAACCGAACGTCCGTTCGAGATGCAGGAATTCGGCCAAGTCGGGAAGGGACTCTCCCAAGGCTTTTTCGAGCACCGCTTTCGCTTTCGGGCCGGCCAGATGGAATTGCGTGAAGTGCTCGGTTCGATCGACCAATTCGACTTGTTCGGCAATCAGATGCCGATCGAGGTGCTTCAACAGTTTCTCGTTGAAGTCGGGTGTGACGTCGAGCCAAAAGGCGTGCTTGCCTCCCTCGATCAGGACGTGGTAGATAAAGACATGAGCCAGCACCTTGGCGCGCTGGTCGCAGAAGTACGCCTCGCACCCGCCGCCGAGCGGTAGATTGTTGATGTCGTTCGTGCAGAGGTTATGCAAGAACGAAGGAGCATCGGGTCCCGACACTTCCAGCTTGCCGGCGTTCGGGATTTCGAAAAGCGATGCTGCCTTTAGCGTCTGCGTGTATTCGGCGGATGTCATCGGGACTGGTCCTGTTAGCTGGTTTGTAGCGGGAACTATTAGCATAGTAGGGTGGAACGAGTCTTCGAGGCCCACCATTCGCTCGAAGAATCGTTCCACCCTACAAGAATCATCACCGTCCACTATGTTAAGCGTCGCCCCATTTCTCTTGGGGTACACACAAACGAGGGGGGTGTCGGGTGTCATCACTGGGAATCGCATTGATTACGCTGGCCTGCATGATCGGCGGCTTGCTGCTGGGCGTGATTCTTCGCTACATCCTTCCCGAACACCACACAAAAGATGATGCCAAGGACATGATGAAGACGGCGGCCGGCATGATGGCCACGCTCATCGCACTCATCATCGGTCTGCTGGTGAGTTCGGCGAAAAGCTCGTTTGATGCGACCAGCGGCAGTCTCACTCAAGGCGGCGCGAAGATCATCACGCTCGATCATATCTTGTCACGCTACGGCCCGGAAGCGAAAGAGATCCGCGAACGCCTTAAATCCTCTGTCGCGAGCGGAGTGAAGCGAGTTTGGCCGGACGATGTGCAAGTGGTCGATATGGCGGCCGCTGAGAAGGCGACCGGCATGCAAGACGTCTATGACATGGTTCGGGCCCTCAAACCGGCAAACGAGTCGCAAGAGTATCTCAAGTCCCAGGCTCTATCCCTGAGTGCCGACTTGATGCAAACTCGCTGGCTGTTGATCGAACAATCGCAGAATAGCGTGCCGACGCTGTTCCTCGTCGTGCTGATATTCTGGCTGACGGTTCTCTTCGCCTGTTTCGGCATTCTGACGCCGCGTAACTTCACATCGATCGCGGCCCTGTCAATCTGTGCGGCGTCCATGGCCGGCGCGATTTTTCTAATCATGGAACTGAATCATCCGCTGGAAGGGACGATCAAGGTATCGAATGCGCCTTTGTTGAAGGCGCTTTCGCATATTGGAAAATAGGAGGTTTGTTCGCCCGATGCGAGAGTTTTGAAGGTGCGAATTTAGCGACTGAAAGGCCCTTCTGTCAGTCCGATGGAGAGACCAGGGTTCGTTACAGTTGCGCACCGGACGGTCCATCGCAATAACGGGTCTCATCGCCCCGGTTTCCGTCAATTACGTCACCCCACCGCGACCAAACTCTTATGACCATCCACCAGCACCAGCACGCTTCCGGCCTTCTCAACTAGCCTCTGAAGCTCCACTGGTGACAACAGTGGCGTGGCGAATATTTGTTCCACGTAATCGGGTCGCAGGCCGCTGGCCAGGTAGAGATGAGCCTTCTCGGCGGCACCGATCCACGCAAACGCCGCCGGCAGGTCCGCGGGTTTCTTTTCGAGGAGCAGCCGCGGGGCCTTCATGGGTGCTTCGACGCGCCGGAATAGTTCGAATCCTTCGCCGGGGGTTGGTTCCGCTTCGCTGAGGATGACGATTGCTCCTCCTTCCTTGACCGCCCGCGATGCCACCAGGGCAGCCTGGGCAATGGCGGTGAAATCGTGACGGGCCGGGTCGCCGCTGAGGGTCGTCACAACGACATCCACTTCCTCGGGAATCGAAAACTTCCAGCGGGCATCCAGCAGATCTACCCCAGCCATGCTGGAAGTGATTAACCCCGCGACGACGTTCGCGATGTTGTCGCCCGCTCCTTCGATTACCTGAATGTAAACTGGCGAACCGAGCATCCAGGCGATTTCCGCCGACTCGGCCCGCGCGCCCGTCGGTTCACGCGTCGGGGCTTCGATGTTCGTCTGGCTGCCGAGGATCTGTCGCGTCTCGGTATCGCCGAGTGCCGGATACAGGCTTCCTTCGCAACCTGCATAGCCAAGAAACGGATCATACCGCCGGCCGGAAAGGCAGACAATCAGGTCCGCGTCCACGAGGGTGCGGTTCATGTAAATCCGCCGGCCTTGCTTGGTGGCACCGAGATAGCTCATCAACTTGCGATCACCTGGTTGATGCACCTCGGTATGCACGTCGGCCAACTCGTCCGGGAGCTTCTCGATCCAATCCGATTGGCCGGTTCCCGATTCGGTGAGGATTGTGACTGCCTCGGGGCCGATGCCGCAGAAGGCGAGATATTCAAGCGTGCCGGTGACTAGTTCGGCAAGGTGCGGAAGTTGTTCGTCGATCACCAGCACGACGCGATCGTCCGGCGTCATTGCCCGGCTGAGCGGATGGTCGAAGCCAATGGGGTTGTCGAGGGCCAACCGCACGGCCAGGCGTGGGTCGGTAATCGGCGGGCCCGAAACGCGGGGAGCGACGGTAACCAATCGCTCGGCGGGGAGCTCAAATGACCACATTGAAGTGCCGACGGGAAGTTCGATCACACTCATGCAAATGCCTCGGGCGCTTTCTCGGTTCGATCACAAGTAGGTGATTTTACGGAGCAAACGCGCCCGAGACACCGTGGACATGCCTCGAAGTCTGCCGGATTTTTTGAATTTTCCGCTTCATTTCTTAAACTGTTCAAACTTCATCAATGTCAACGGCGAGATCGTGTAGATGTATACGGTGCCATCCTTGGCGGCACAGACGCCCATCGGCACCCAAGGGGTGAGCGTGCCGTCTTTTTCCTTGCGAATCGCTTGATGCCAGGGCTTCGGTTTGCCGTCGGGGGTCGTGAAGGTGGTGAAATCCGGGTTGGCGATGCCGACGGGGCCCTGGTCCTTCGGGGCTTTGTCGCCGGGCGTGTAGCTGACCAGATGAAGCAAGCTGCCGCCTGGATGGCCGCGATCGCTCACCGCCATCCAGACTTTGCCGTCCGGTCCCACGCACATGGCCCGACAATCGGTTTTGGTGCCCTCTGGGAGAAGTGTTCCGAGAGATTTACCGGGCAAGACGTCACCCTTGGCGGTCAGGTCGAACATAAAGAGTTTGTTGGTGGTCATCTCGACGCAGAACATCGTCTTGTGGTCGGGTGTCCAGTCCCAGTTCTGAATGCAATGGTCGCCGCTCAGTTCTTTCGGGACGGGTTGGCCATCGATGCTGATCTTGAGTTCTTCCGTTTTCTTCGTCTTCGGATCGTAACGAACGACGGTGCCGCCTCGCTTAGGGTGATAGGCACGATGCTGATCGTCGATGACGATGAAGGCGTATGCGTGTTCCATGTCGCCAAAGTCGGTGTATTTCTTGGTCTTGAGATCGAGCACCATGAAATGGGTGTGGTCGATCGGCCGATCGTCGGAGCAGGTGGAGATATAGGCGACGCCCATCTCCTCGTCGGGTGTGACGCTGATGATGCCGTGCTTCTCCTTGGCAATGCCGAAGTGCTCGGACTTGCCAGTCGCGGGATCGTAGGTGAGGACGTAGCCGCCGAGATACATGTCGCGAGTCTCGCCCTTTTCGGGGTAACCTTGTTTCGAACCGACATAGATTTTTCCGCTGGCCCCGACGTTATTGCGAGTGTGCAGTTTCGACTGGGCGGCAAATCCCTTGGCATCCGAGCCGATGGTCTTCATGACGTCCATCACCATCGTTGATTTCTCGGCCTTCGGATCGAACTCGATGAGGTAGCCGTTCACTCCGTATTTCGCGCAGCCGATGTAAAGCTTGCCGTTGAGTCCCTCAATGATGGAGAAGTACCCGCTCTCTTGATTCGTTAGCTCCGTGGGGAGCTTGTATGCCTTGCCCTTGATCCAATCGGCGGAGAGCGCGTTGGAGCCGGCGAGGAGGAGGAGAAGGATGAGGGACAAAGAGAGGTTGCGGAACATGAAAAACTCCTCTGGGTAGGTCGGGTTGTCGTTTTGGCGGGCCGGTTCGCGTAAGCGGCCGGAGTCAGGGATTTCTGCGTCACTCCATCGGCCGCTTACGCGAACCGGCTCGCCAAATCTTACGATCCACTAAAACTCCCGCTTCACCGCCGGGCAAACCGGTTCGGGTGCGAACGGCCAGTTGGTGGGGGTGTACTTAATTGCCAGGTGCGGGGTCTCGATGCGCTTGCCGCCTTGATGCTTGCTATTCATGACGGCATCGAGGATGCCGGACGTCAAGAGCGTGCGTTCGATCGGATAAGGCGAGTGTCCGGTATTGATCAGTGAGTCGATTGCTTTGACGAGGTGAATGAAGTGCCCATATGGGTCGGGTTGCTGCAAGTAGAACTGGCAGTCACGAGCTTTCTCTTCGCCCTTGATCTTGCCTCCGAAGCAGAAGCCGACACCATCTCCTTCGATTATGAGGCCGTTCATCATGGCGGCCGCGGCCGTGAGGCCATCGGTGTATTCGATCAGAAAGATGCCCGAACTCTTCGATTTCAGGGTCAGTTCCCGATACTTCTTCTTGTCGTTGGTCGGGGCACGCTCGATCGATGCTTCCAGGCACTCCTTGGAAAACTTGCCATCGTCCAAGGCCTTCCACATCTCTTCGCCGGTTAGACAAGTGACGGCCTTGACCCCGGTCTCGCCCCCCTTGCGGCGCTCGACCATGCACTGTAAGCCTTCGAGGGTGTGGAAGCCATACCCCTCGAACGGGCCGTAGCCCAACCCCACCGCGCCGGTCAGTTCGCAATCTTTCGGTAGTTCCAAACCGGGCTTGCGCCAGGAGACCGGCACCGATGAACCGGCCAGAAACGGAACGAACAGTTCACGCGAGCGATCGTACATCCACTTGGCGTCGCTCCAGACCGGGCCCAGGTGCTTATCGCTGAAGACGGGGACGGACTTTTTGAATTTCTCGAAGGCCTTGGCCGTCTCCTCGAAAAAACGGCGGCGGGGATAAATTAGCTGGCCGATCTCGTTAGTGGGATACTTGCCATGTTCGCCGACGATGACCACGCCGTCGACGGCGATTTTCTTGCCTCCGAGCGTTAGAGCTTCTTCTATCGTGTCGGCAATCTTGAAATCGAACTTCTTCGCAAGGTTCCGGCTCATGTCGTTTTTCGGAACCTGATCGACGAACATCGAGACGACTTGCAAGTTCGGCTTCTCCTTACCGTCGTACATGTAGCCTTCCAGGATCTTGCCGACGATGACGTCGGCATGTGACGTCCTGCGATATTCCGTGACGATCGTGGCGATTTTCTTCGGAGTCGGCATGACGGCACCTCGTCAAAAGGAAGAGTTGAATTCACCCAATCACGGTCCCGAGCGAGTTACGGAAGCGATCCACCGAAATTCGGACTTCCGAGGTCGCCTCCTCGGCACCGATCCAGCCCAGCGACGAGGTGGTGATTCCTTCGAGTTGCTTGTACGTGCCGAAGAAATGTTCGACTTCGCGCAGGAAGTGGGGCGGTACATCTTCCAGTTTCTTCAGGTGTGCGAAGAGCGGGTCGTTGTTCGGTACGCCAAGCACTTTGTAGTCGTTGACCCCCTTGTCGATCATCTTGAACAGTCCGACGACGCGAGTTTCAATCAGGCAGCCGCTGAAAGTTGGTTCATTCACCATCACTAGGATATCCAGCGGATCGCTGTCTTCCGCGAGCGTTTGCGGGATGAATCCGTAGTCGCCAGGATAAACGTAAGAACTGTAGAGATAGCGATCGATCCTGATGAGCCCGGTTTCCTTATCGAGTTCGAACTTGTTGCGAGAACCCTTGGGAATCTCGACAATCATGTTTACCACCGAGGGGATGTTCGTTCCCGGTGGGATCATCATATAGTCGCTCAACTTGCTATTCTTGGGACCCATGCCGTTCCTTTCGGGCGAGGTGCTCGAACCGCGAAAAAATCTTCAATCACTGGGCAAATTCTCGTTGCCTGCGCGGGTGATGAACGCGCGCAGGGTTGTTTCGTTGATCGATTTCGACAGAGTTCTCACGTTGCCATCGACCACGGTTATCAGGCTGCGATCAATTTTGTTCCTGAGGAGATTGGGGACGGGCTTCTTGGCGTCATACAACAATTCGTCCGGTTTGGTCCAAACCACCGGTTCCTCGGCTTCCACGATGCAGATGGTGTTCGATGTGCCGTCGGTGATGTCCGTTATTCGGGGATTTTCGGAGACCTTGCCTGCCCGAGTTGGTCCGCCGAATGCCGTGCGTTCCTCCAAGCGAACATCGGGTGGATTGACAAAGACCCGGTAATGGGTCAGGCCATTCTCATTCTTCCCCTTGCCGGGTAACTCGTAGAGCCGGGGCATCTTCGGAATCAACTTTTTGTTGTGCTCGCTATCCCAGGGTTCGTTGAGATGAAATTGGGCGTAGAGCGCTGGTTCGTCCATGTACGGAAGGAGATAGACGCGCCAACTCAGCATCGGCCGGCCTGTCTCATCTCGGGTATCGGCGGCCGGCAAGCATCTGTGGGTCTCTTCATAACTTTTCATGGCGATCATGAGTGTCTGCAAATTGACCTGGCTTTGATGGCGATTGGAATCACCTCTGACTTCAGAAAACGGATCGTCCGCGTTGGCGGCGGTCGACGTGTTCGCTTTCTTGGAGCAGCCAGGCAGAACCAGCATCAGTCCAACTAGGAAGAGAGCCGAGCATTGACTGTTGTAGACGTGGGAGAGACAAGGCATGACGAACTCCTTCCCGGTTTGGCGCCCATTGCGGAGATGTTGTCTCGCTCATTTTCCGTCTGGCGGGGCGAAAAGCAAGCATCCAATCGGGCAATCCGCACGCGGCCTGGGTATTTAGGCAATGGTGAACATTTGCGGGATAGGCGGATGATTCCGATTTTTCCTCAAAGTTAGGAGGTCGGGGTTGTCGAAGATAATCATGATTTCCCGATTCCGGGGCTTTTCCCACGCCGTGGTGAAGAGGCTCGACACGGGCGACTTGATCGGAGAGCATGCCATGATGCGGACCGCGGGAGCATTCATATTGTTGGCGAGCCTGAGCGGATGCTTGCAAACCGATCGGGGCCCAAATGCCAGCCCGTTTGGACAATCGAGAAAATCGCAGAAGGCATCCGCCTACCAGGGGCCTTATGGGGAGCCAATCGCGCCGGGCAACACACCGCGCCAAGGCATGTCGCCGGGGTTACTGCCTGCCGGGTATTTCGCCGGCAACAGCCCGAAGGCCGGGACCGACCTCATCCAGGCCGGTTTCATGCAGGCCGATGGAAAGGATGTGAACGGGCACTCGCGTATTCAACAGGCCAACCACTTTGATACCGGTCCGGCCGTGAATCCCAAATATCGTCCGAATGGCGGCATCGCTCCCGTTCCGGGAATGGGCCCTGCCGGTGCGGTGGCGGCCTTTGGGGCGTTACCGTTTAACGCACCGCGACAGCCAATGAATATGCGCACCTCCGTGAACTTCGCCTCTCCCGACGGCATGCGTGTGACCTGGTACGGGCCCAACGGTTGGAGCGACACACCGCTCGTCACCCCGGCTCGTTACAACTTCCTTCAAGGCGGTGTTTACCGCATGAAGATGAGTTCCGTCCCCAACCGGCTCGAGAAGGTCTATTATCCGACTCTGGAAATCGTCCCGGCTCATGAAACGAGCATGACGTATCTCGCCCACAGCGCCGTGCCGGTCACGTTCACGGATGCGGACTTCGAGCAGGTCGATTCCGGCAACATGCTGGTGAAGGTCGTTTACCTGCCGAACATCCACAATCAAGATTACGCGTCGGTGGTTGGTCCCAACGAACTCGTCTCGACTCGGCTCGAACCGAACGTCGATCCGATCGTCGAGGCGCAGCGGCTCGGAACGATCCTGCTGATCGTGCGCATGGGGAACATCGATCTCAACGCTCCGAACACCCCGGCCATGGATGCACCAAACCCGTACATGATGCAGAATCGTCCGTTCGTGGGCGGGCCTCCGCCGATGAATTCAGGCAATGGTCCAAACGGAGCGGCACCCATTTTGCCGGGCAACAACAACCCAGCGAAGATGCCGGAAAAAAACGACATCAAGATCATCGTCCCACCGTCGCTGCCGAACACAGGCGATGGGAAGCCGCTCCTTCCGCCCGCATTGCCGGGCTCGAATAACGCCGGACCGTTGACGCTCCCGGAAGAACCGAAAATCACGATTCCTCCTTCAGTCAATGGCAATGAAGATTTGAAACTCAAGGAGCCGCCGACGTTTCCGATGAGCAATAACATCACGCCGAAGGTGTTGCCGACGCCCGAAACGCTGAAGGAAGATGAAAAGCCGACTAAGCCGACCCGTCTGCCGAACTTGCCGTGAGCACGATCGCCCGACGCGCGAGCATGGGGGACGCGTTCCCCCTTGCTCGCGCGTCGGGCTAATGAAGTCCATTCACTTCCTCGATCCGGGGCCAGCCATGAATCTGGGAATTCTCGCTCTGACACTGCCGTTAATGGCTTCATATCCTCCGGTGCCGGGCCCCATCCCGGCGGCATTCACGCACATCCGCGTTCTCGCTCCTGAAGGATCGCGGACTACCTGGTATCCAGGCACATCCTGGGCCGTCTCCACTAGAAACGTCGATCCAGTCGCGTTGCGCCCCGGCTATTGCTATCGCTTCGAGTTGGCCAACATCGGTGAACGCAAGAAGGATGTCATCTGGCCGTCGATTGAAGTACGTGGCACGCTGATTCCCCAGCCCCAGATGAACGTGGCCGACCATCCGATCCGCATCGTGTTCACCGAGGACGACATCGAACGGATTCTCGAAGGACGGTTTATCACGCGGTTCTACTATCTCGAAGATCCGCATCGCGCCATCAACGGCACCCAATTGCCGGGAATTCCGATCGAGATCAATACTCCAAATGAAGCGGAAGCTCTCAAGGAAGCTCGCTCTCGCGGCCGTCTGCTGATAATCGTCCGCGCCGGTGAACGGCTCTGGACTCCGGACGAACTCGTGCGCGAAAATGTTCCCGGTACGATCTGGTTGCCCAAGACGATGAATGGCTTCCCGGTACCGGCCCTACCGCCCGCTTTGGTCCATGGCGGCATCCCGCTTTTCGATCCGCTGAGCGGGCCTGACTGTCCCACGGGCGAATGCCTGTTCGACGGCGGTGATCGCAATCTGAATCTCGGCATCGGCAAGGAAAACCGGCTCTTCGGCCTCGATCCTTCCGATACCGCGATCGAGTATAAGACTTCGTCGGGCAAGAAGGTCGCGACCTCGAACCGTGTCTGCATATGCATTCCACGCTATGCCGCCACACGTGTTGAAATGGTTTCGCTGGCGCATGACGCCATTCGAGGACCCGAGATCAAATTGCAAACCGATACTCAGCAGATGCTCACGCATCGCCTGCCGCCGCTCTCCGTGGCTCAACTCGATCAACCGATTGATGCCACCGGACAGATCAAGGCTAACGCCTTCATCAAGGAAATCGGCCCGCTGACCAAAGAGATGCGTCTCGGCCGGCCGGTCGCCATCGCCAACATGAACGGCACCAAGGTGGTGTCCGAACTGGTGGAAGTCGACGACCTGACCGTCTATCCCGACTGCACGCTGGTTCTCTTCAAGCGAATGGATCCGCCGAACCCGAAACGTATCGGCGAAGTGGTGACGTTCTATCTCCGCTATCGCAACCCGAGCCTTCAGCCGATGACCGAGGTTGTCGTCAGCGACAGCCTAACCGGTCGCCTGGAGTATATCGAAGGAAGTGCCAAGTCCGACCGGGCCGCGACTTTCACGTCTTCGCCGAACGAAGCGGGTTCGGTCGTCCTTCGCTGGTCGATCGACGGTAAGCTTTTGCCGGGGATGAGTGGGACCATTTCGTTCCAGGCGCGAATACGCTAGTTCAAAGACGAGCCGGCTCCCGTGTTGGGCCGGAGGACAATTCAAATACTCCGGCCCCTCACGGGAGCCGGCTCGCCTTTATCCCTCCGCGGGATCCTTTCCATTCGACCAAGGTCCAGCTAACTTCGCGTCGTGCGGCGGTTCGAGGTTGCTGCCCGTCTCACCGCCTTGCCAGCCGGCGATCTGATTCGGCGTGCCGCGACCGTGGCTGCGATTCTCCCAGCGATTGGCCCACGAGCCGTCAGCGGGCACGACGCGGCGATGTTCGCGATCCCAGAAGAGTGCTTGGCCATTTCGATAACTCAGCAGCCCCATGGCCACCGTGATCAACGCGGCCGACGCCAGGTCCGGCGGACAGAGGGTGCGGCGTTGGCCGGATCGGATGCAGTCGAGGAAGTTCGTCCAGAGCGTGCCAGTCTCGTTGCGCGGTTTTTCGACGACGATGCTCTCCGTCGGAGCCAGCGGCCGATCGCCGATGCGGGCCGGCATCCCGGAACCACGCGTCGGATTGTCGTCGAAAACGTCATAACCCCGCGGCGTGAAGCGGATCGCCCCCAGCCGGCCGCGGATGATCTCCTCGCCGGGGTAACTGCTGATCGTCGTGGCGCTGACCTGAAGCTGGCACCCTTCCTCATAGTCGGCAACGAGTGACGCGACATCGGGCACATCGCGGCCGTCGTATTCCAGGAAAATGCCGCCGGAACCGGTCACCCGCGCGGGGTGGCGAACGCCCATCGCGGCAATCAATCGCGTCGTCTGCTGGACGAGTAAATCGGTAAACGGCCCGCCGCCGAACGGCCAGTAGCACCGCCACTGCCCGAAGACGGCCCGGTCAAACGGCATCTCAGGCGCGAGCGGCACGCCCTTGACCACTTCGAAGCCTGAACCGAGGAACATCTTCCAATCGATCGTCTTCGGCGACATTTGCTTGGTCAGCCGATAGTACCGGCCCGAGCCGCGAATGTCGTTGCGATGGCAACTGGTCTGGGCCTGCGCGATGTGGCCAATGCGGCCAGTGCGAATTAGTTCCCCCGCCTGCGACCAAGTGGGATCGGCCATCGATTGCACGCCGACGGTCATGACGGTCTGCCCGCGATTGGTCGCATCGAGCACGGCCACGGCCTCGTCGATAGTCCGGGCCATCGGCTTTTCGCAATAGACGTGCTTTCCCGCATCGCAGGCGTCGATCGTCATCCGCGCGTGCCAGTGATCGGGCGTCGCGATGCAAACGGCATCGACTTCGTCGAGTTCGAGCAGCCGGCGATAGTCCTTCACGACATGCTTGCGATCGTCGGGAGAAAGCCCCAATTTCTTCGCGGAAGGGTAAAGCCCCTGAGCGTATTTGCGGCGAGTGACTCGGCCGCCGAACTCGTGCTCGTACTCGTCTTCCTGGCCGTCCCACACATCGCAGACGGCAATGGGTGCGATCAGTTTGCCTTCGTCGCGCAACCGCTTGACGATATCAAGATGAGCCTGAGCCCGCCCGCCGCAACCGAGAAACGCGATACCAAGCCGCTCGTTGGCCCCAC
>JAIOQJ010000636.1 GCA_021413475.1 Planctomycetota bacterium
GCAGCCCCTAACCTCTGTGTTGATCGGTGCCAGTACCCGGGCACTGGCGTTTACCGCACGTAGCGCCGGATGGTCGCCCTGGTGCGTCGATCTGTTCGCCGATCGCGATTTGTTAGCCAACGCGCCCGTCACGAAGATTCCCTTCGAAGACTATCCCCAAAAAATTCCCGAGCTACTCGCTGACGCTCCTGATGGCCCGGTGATCTATACCGGCGGCCTAGAGAATCACCCAAAGGTCATTGAACAGATCGCGGCCCGGCGGACGCTCTGGGGCAATGGTCCCGCCTCGCTTGGGTTTTGCCGCGACCCATTTTACCTCGCACGCATTTGGAGGGAAGCGGGGCTACGACATCCGGCAGTTTTCACCGTGCCATCCACTCATCACGAGATGCTTCGCAAGCCTTTGCGCGGTGCCGGTGGCGCGAACATCCATTTAGCGAACCACGATGATCCACCGGTAAACGGGTACTATTTCCAACAGTTCATTTCCGGCCCTTCGTACGCCGCCATTTATTGCGTATTCGCCGACCATACGCTCTTGCTGGGCGTCACCGAGCAAATCGTCGGCGAACCGCGGCTGAATGCCAAGCCGTTCCACTATGCCGGCAGTGTCGGGCCGATCACATTTCCCGATGCGACGATCGAGACGGTGCGAAAGCTAGGCGAGACCGCTCGAATCGGTTGCGGCTTGCGCGGCCTGTTTGGGATCGATTTCATCCTCCACGATTCGCATCCCTGGCCTGTGGAGATCAACCCGCGTTATACGGCGTCGGTCGAAGTGTTGGAACATGCGCTGGGCTTTCGTTCTCTCGAATATCATCGGGCGGCCTTCACCAATGAAGCCATCCCGGCCATTCCCACCGTTGCGAAGAGATGTGTCGGCAAGGCGATCGTTTTTGCTCAACAGTCGTTTCGCTTTTCGGATCTCGATCCGGGGAAATACGGGACCGCTCCGTGGACGCTACCCGAGATTGCCGACGTTCCACATGCCGGCGAGATGATCGAAGCAGGCTGGCCGGTCCTGACGGTGTTCGCGGAGGGCAAATCGCCCGACGCGTGTCGGGACGAAGTGATCCAGCGAGCCGAGCGGCGTAAGCCGCCGGGTGATACGGTCTAGCGTCACCCGGCGGCTCGCCATTCGCTCTGAATCTCGTTCCCACGCTCCGCGTGGGATCGAGATTCAGAGCGCGTGAACAAGTTTCCCTCATCACTCATGGACTAAAGAACTTCACATTCTGGCCGTCATCCGGAACGATCAATCTCCAGATGTTCTGGTCATCGTTTCGCTTGAAATCAAACAGGCGAACACCGCCATCGCCCGCGACACCGAGAAACCCGTCCGGCAACCCGCCCAGTTTCTTCTTGAGGTCTTTGGGCATCTCCATGTCGGGGATGAGAAGATCGTCCGGCTTGGTCCAGATGACCGGCTGGGCGGCTTCGACGATGATGAGCGTGTTGGATGCACCGTCCTGAATGTTCTCGATCCGCGTCCCCGGTTGCAGGGCCTTCGGACCTCGGATGATCTGGTAGCGTGTTTGGTTCGCGGGCGTTTTCGAGTGCCGATTCGAGGCATAGATTCTCGGCATGAATTCGATCAGCTTCTTGTTGTGTTCGCTATCCCAGGGCTCGTCGAGCTTGAACTTCTCGTAGAGCGCGCGTTGTTCGATAAAGGGAAGAATCGCCACGCGCCAGCTCAGGAGTGCTTTCCCCTTCTCATCAATAACCAGCGCACCATTTTTCCCCATGCCGGCGACTGGCAAGAATCCATTAACATCTTGAGTTAGATGCATCGCCATGCCCATTTGGCTCAGGTTATTCATGTCCTTGGTTCGCGCGGCGGCTTCGCGGACCTTGTTGACGGCCGTGAGGATGATCTCGGCCACGAATGGAATTTCGGCCTGGTAGATTGCGGACACGTTCAAATCCTTCCCGGACGTTTCGATCTGGCCTTCGTCGATCGCCCGTTTCGCCTCGACCAGGATGCGAGTCAACACATTTGCGGAATCTTCCTTGCTCCCGCTGATAAGTTGATTGATCGCGTTCGAAAGCTCGCCCCGGGCCCGCAACACGGACTCCTTCGCCTTGGCAGCGGCCGCGTCGTCGTTGAACTTGCCGTTGACGCCGAGATGAAGGCCTTTTTCCTTGAAATCAAATGCCAAATCGATCGACTTGGCGTCGAAAATCGGCAGGTAAGGCTGAATCACTTGGCTGTCTCTTCCCTTGTTCGGTAATTTGCTCGGCCTCAGCCGAAGAAAGAGTTGGTGTTTGTCCGACTCGTTCACAAACTCGTCGCTGAGCGGCCAATGCTTGCGATTCTTGGCAAAGCCGGCCAGGTACGAATCGATCAAGCTCTCGTGCATGACTGCCGCCGTCTTGTCGTCCGGAATATGCAGAAACATCTCATCTCGCATGGCGATGAAATCCGGGCGATTCGATTCACCGCGGCGTATGCGGCCGAACACGCGATCTTTGTCGATCGGCTCGATGAAGGTGACAAGGGCGATCAATTTGTTTTCGTCCCGAGCATACTCCGGCCAGTCCGGGAAACAGAGCGTGACGGAATCGACGTTGATTAACTTGAAACCCATTTCCGGCTCGATCTGCTGCTCCAACACCTCCAAGGTGACTTCGCCGCCGCCCTTTTTGGCCAGGTTTTCGGCGATGTTGGCAAGGAGAGGGCTCTTGCGAATCTCCTGGAGCTTCACTCGCGCCACCAAGAACAATTGGTCCGTTGCCGGTCCCGCCGGCTCGGTCACGACCTTTTTGTCGCGATTGCACGATGTCAGCATCAACACACAAAGTACGCCCATGAAAAGGGCAGGTCGAGATCGGCGAAACATGGTGCTACTCCAGGGTGGACGGGAAATTAGTAGAGTACATGATCTATTCTAATAGCCGAGAGCACGAGCGATCGCGCTTGCGGTACTCTTGGCGTTGGTTCACCTTAATCGACGAATTGCACCTTCCCGCCGTCGTCGGGGACGAGCAGCTTCCAGATGGTCGCATCGTCGTATTTTTTGAAGTCAAAGAATAGACCTTGCCCAATCCCGGTGATGCCGAAGAAACCATCGGGATGGCCGCCAAGCTTCGATTTGAGGCTTTTCGGCATTTCGAGATCGATGATTTCAAGATCGTCCGGCTTCGTCCAGATCACCGGGTTCGCCGCTTCGACGATGACGAGCGTGCTCTCGGCACCGTCGCGAATCAGAGCAATCGGAGCAATCGGCTTCAAAAACTTCGGGCCCCGAATTTGCTGGAAATGCGTCTGCCCCGCGGGCGTGTTCGGATGCCTTTTTGAAACGTAAAGCTCCGGCATCTGCTCGATCAGCTTCTTGTTGTGTTCGCTGTCCCATGGCTCATCGAGTTTGAACTCTTTGTAAAGTTCGTTTTCATCGATGTACTCAAGAAGCGCCACTCGCCAGCTAAGGGTTGGCTTTTGGTCCGGATTGATGATCAGTATGCCCTTGTTGTCGAGGCCACCGATGGGCAAGAACCCATATTCAAGGTCGAATCGGCGCATCGATTTGCCTAATTGGCTCAATCGATCTAAGTCGCTACTCGGTGCCTTGGCCGGGTCCCTCCTTTTCGAACGAAAATTGTCTTTTTCGTTCTTCGCGGATTCACTCGTACTATTCTTGCCGCTGTTACATGCAGTCATCGCCAACCCACAGGTGAGGCCGGCGACGATGGCCAGGCGTAGACCAAAAATCATGACGAGGCTCCTAAGGGAGAGACATGGAAGGGTTGGATTATGGCATGCGGA
>JAIOQJ010000637.1 GCA_021413475.1 Planctomycetota bacterium
CGAGTCGTCATCGGCCGCAGTTGATCGATCTCCAGGACGTGCTGGATCGACTTCAGCGTCTGGGCCGAATGCTGGATGATGGCTTCCCAGTCGCTCGGCTGATTCATTGAACGACGGACGGCAGCAATCCCCCCTATTGGTAGGACGATCTCGACCGCCCTTTCGAGCAAAAATCCCTCAAAAAGTTCGGGCCGGCCGTGTTGTCGGAGGAAATCTTGACGCGCATGCCCCGCGGTCTTCGCGAAGCGCGCCAGGGTTGCGAGTTTTTGCTGGAACAGGTCCGGTTCGATCTGCCCGCCCCCCAGATGTTCGACGAAACGGGGCAAATCGATGCCGACGATGCCAAGCGTCGCGGGGGATTGCCGATCCAGACCCGGACCCAGCACCACCGGCCGGCGGGGCCGATCGAAGACAAATTCCACGCCCGAACGATGGACGACGCGGCGAACGATTTCATTCAATTGCGAAGTGTCCGCGAAGTCTTTTTCCGAAAGATGCCAGAAGACCGTCTGTCCCTTCGCCTGTTCCAGCAGAAGCAGGGCGATCCGGTCGAGCCGATTGCGCTCCGCACTCGGTTTCTCGTCCGGAAACAACGGCCCGAGCCCAGCCTGAGCGGCCCACGCCGGCAGTGTCGCGACGTTCAGGTTCAGGATCGCGTGAAGACCCGTCAGCCGTTCGCTTTCATCCAGGCAATCCCGGAAGGATGTAACGACAGCTTCCGGCGATCCTTCGCAGTCGGCCACGGCGTATTCCACGCCATCGAACGCGATAAATGATCCGGCAACCCGTCGGGCGGCGACGATCGACTTGAGAAGTGCCCAATGGTCCACCGGGATCGGCGAGAGTACGACGCCTGCCAGTTCGTACGGGTGTTTAAGATCATCGAGCCGCAGCAAACCGTTCTGATGGGCCGAGACCAGATCACGCGGATAAACCCGTTCGAGGCTGAATTTCAGCGACGTAAGGGCTGCCGTGCGATGCAGTGACACGAACGGATCTAGGGTTGGCTCTTCGGCACTCGCCGGCTCGGACGGTTTGCTTACTACGGCGCGAACACGCTCCTCGTAGACTTTCGCCAGTGCGGGGTGGCCAAGTTCGCGGACGACTTTGACTACCAATTCGATCAGTTCGTCGGCAGTTGGAGGAAGGTGAGCCGAGTCGACTTCGAGAAAATGGAGAACCCCGTCGGTCAGTTCCCGGGCCAAGAACGGGTCCGGCGCGCGCAACGCTTCGGTGGCCGCGAACAGGGAGCGGGATAGTTTTTCCGGTTCGAAGGGAGCGGAGCGCCCGTCACGCTGGATGATGAGAGAAGGAAGAGACATGATGTGGAGGATATGAAAAACAAGCCGCTTGCGGCGGAGCGCGCGAGACGCTCCGCCGCGAGCGACTATCAATTACTTCCCAGCGCCAACCAGAGCCGGCGTCTCCTTCTTGACTCCTTCCATGATTAGCTTCTTCTCGCCGTCGGCTTCGCCGACGACGACGTTGATGACGTCCATCCCCGCGTAGGTGCCGCGGAGCAAATCTTCCGCCAGCGGATCTTCGAGCAGGTTCTCGATCGAGCGGCGGAGTGGACGAGCACCGTACTCGAGGCTCGTGCCGCGTTCGATCAGAAGCTCCTTGGCCTCTTCGGTGACATTCAGCGACAAGCCCTTCTCCTTAAGCCGCTTGATTACCTTCATCAGTTCGATGTCGATGATCTTCTTCAGGTCGTTCTTCGTCAAGCTGCGGAAAACGATGATGTCGTCAACGCGGTTCAAGAATTCGGGCCGGAATACCTTGTCCATTTGCCCCTTGAGCCGGTTCTTCATCTCCCCATAGGAAGTCTCGACGTCCTGGGTCTTCATGTGCTTCTTGAACATCGCCGTTGTCATGTCGTCGGAGGCGACGATCGTTTCCGCGCCGATGTTCGTGGTCATGATGATGATCGTGTTCTTGAAATCGATGATGCGGCCGAAGCTATCGGTCAGCCGGCCTTCTTCCATGATCTGGAGCAAGGAGTTCCAGACGTCCGGATGCGCCTTCTCGATTTCATCCAACAACACGACGCTGTATGGCCGGCGGCGGATCTTCTCGGTCAACTGGCCGCCTTCCTCGTAACCGACGTAGCCCGGAGGGGCACCCCACAGACGGCTGACGTTGTGCTTCTCCTGGTATTCGCTCATATCGAGCTGAACCAGCGCGCTCTCGTCGCCGAACATGAAGTGGGCCAACCGCTTGGCCAGCAACGTCTTGCCCACGCCCGTGGGCCCGGCGAAGATGAAGCTGCCGATCGGCCGTTTCGGATCCTTGATACCAGCCCGGCTCTTGCGCACGGCCCGGGAGATGGCCTTGATCGCTTCGTCCTGGCTGACCACCGCACCGTGCAGTTCGTCTTCCATGCGGAGCAGACGCGCCGTTTCGTCCGAGTTCATAGCCTTGAGCGGCACGCCAGTCATCTTGCTGACGACTTCGCGAATCACTTCTTCATCGACGACCCCGTCGGTCTCCTTCGACTTCTCCCGCCATTCGCGGGTGGCGCTGTCTTTCTTCTTCTTCAGCTTGTCGGCCTGGTCGCGCAGAGCGGCGGCCTTTTCGAAATCCTGCTCGGCAACCGCGGCTTCTTTTTCGTGGTTGAGCTTCTCGATCTGCTCGTCGATATCCTTCAGATCCGGCGGACGCGTCATCGCCTTGAGGCGGATACGGGCCCCCGCCTCGTCGATGACGTCGATCGCCTTGTCGGGCAAGCACCGGCCTGTGATGTACCGATCCGAAAGCTCGACGGCGGACATCAACGCGGCATCGGTGATCTGCACGCGATGATGGGCCTCGTAGCGGTCGCGGAGACCCTTGAGGATTTCCACGGCCTCGGTCGAAGAGGGCGGATTGACAATGATTTCTTGGAAACGTCGTGCCAGGGCGGCGTCCTTCTCGATGTACTTGCGGTATTCGTCGAGTGTGGTCGCCCCAATGCACTGGATTTCACCACGTGCCAGGGCCGGCTTGAGGACGTTGGAAGCGTCGATCGCTCCCTCGGCCCCGCCCGCGCCGACCAGAGTGTGCAACTCATCGATGAAGAGCATCGTGTTCTTGGCCCGGCGGACCTCGTTCATGACGGCCTTGATGCGTTCTTCGAACTGGCCGCGATACTTGGTGCCGGCCACCATCATGGCCAGATCGAGCACGACCAACCGACGATCGCGGAGGAGTTCCGGGACGTTGCCGTCGATGATCATCTGGGCCAGGCCCTCGACGATCGCGGTCTTGCCCACGCCGGCCTCGCCCAGGAGGACCGGGTTGTTCTTCTGCCGACGGCTGAGGATCTGTACCACGCGTTCGATTTCATTGGCGCGGCCAATAACAGGGTCCAGTTTGCCTTGCTTGGCGAGCTCGGTGAGGTCGCGGCCGAAACTGTCGAGAGCGGGTGTCTTCGATTTGCCCTTCGCGGGGCGTTCGCTACCGCCGCCGCCCCCACCACCCCCGCCGCTTTCCGTGGAATCTGGCATGTTGTGACCCAGTAAATTGAGGACTTCTTCGCGCACGTCTTCCAGCTTCAGGCCCAGGTTCATCAGCACCTGAGCGGCGACCCCTTCCTGTTCGCGGAGCAGACCGAGCAGCAAGTGTTCGGTGCCGACGTAATTGTGATTGAGGTTCCGCGCTTCCTCGATCGAGTACTCGATCACTTTCTTGGCGCGGGGCGTGTGGGGCAATTTACCCATCACGACCTGCTCGCCGCCGGGGCCGGTCTGCACAATCTTCTCGACTTCGAGCCGGATCTTGCGCAGATCGATGTCCAGATTCTTCAGGACGTTTGCGGCGACGCCCGAGCCTTCCTTCACCAGGCCCAGCAAGATGTGTTCGGTACCGATATATTCGTGGTTGAATCGCTGCGCCTCTTGATTGGCGAGCTGCATCACCTTGCGGGCTCGGTCCGTAAAGCGTTCATACATCGAAGGCTTCTCCGACAAGCCCTGTCTCGATCGATCGTCCCTGGCCGATCAAAATCGAAGGCAGGATATTCCCGAAAGCGGATCGACACATCTTCGATCCGTCACGGGACGGGGATATTAAAATCTCTCATTCACTATCTTATGCACCAGTCAAGCGGATCGCCAACCTTGGCGAGTGCGGATCGTTCCAAAGAAACCGGATTTGCGGAATTTTCCTTGTCATACGCGACGAGCCGGCTCGCCCGCCTCACCCGCAGAATTCTAGTTTTGTTTGAAAGTTAAATCAAGTTGAAGCGGAGAGACGACGACGCCGGGGGCGTCGCCGTGCTTGAATTCCGATCATTTCTTGTTGAAATCACCCGCCTGAATGATGACGAGTTTGGCCGGATCAAGGAATTTCTTGAACGCGTTCGACACGTCCGCCGGCTGCAAACCGAGCAGTTTCGTTTCCAATTCCGCTTGGAACGCAAAAGTACGGCCCTGGAACAAGTTGCTGGCCAGCGACGAAGCCAAACCGCCGTCGCTGCTGCGGTTCAGCTTCATCGATTCGACGAAGGCTTTTTTTCCTTCGTCGAGTTCCGAAGCGCTGACGCCTTCCTTCAGGAACTTGCCGATTTCCTCGCCAATGATGGTATCGACCTTGGCCATGTTCTTCGGATTGGTGATGGCGAAGATCATCATGCGTGAAGTCTTATCGCGGGCATCGGCCGAGTACATCGAACCGATGCCGTAGGACAGGCCTTCTTCCCCGCGGACGCGGTTGCTCAGTCGCGAAGCAAGCGGAGCTCCACCGAGGAGATAGTTACCGACTTGCAACGCCGGGTAGTCGGGATCCGAATCGGTCATCGGAGCCATGACGCCAGCGATGAAAACCGCATTGGCTTTATCGGGCGTCAGGATCTTCTCGGTCATCCCCTTTACCTGGAAATTGTAATTGCGAAGAATCGGCTCGATGGGCGTCTTCGAATCCCAGCCCTTTAGTGCGCCGCGGAAGAAATCGAGAACGGGAGCCGCCTCGAAATCGCCGACCACGGCGAGTTCACCCTTGCTAGCGCCGATCTGGGCGTAGATGTTCTTGAGATCTTCGAGTTTCACGGCATCAATGCGGGCGATCCCTTCCTCAATGGTCGGCACATAGCGGATATTCTCCTTCGGATACGGGTTGAGCCGTTTCTGAAGCATCTGACCCGCGAGGGCGGTCGGTTCCGTCTTGGCGCGATTAAGTCGCTCGAGGTTTTCACGTTTGAGAATTTCGAATTCCGCTTCGGGGAAGCTCGGCGACCGCAGGATTTCGGCAACGATCTTGAGAGCCGGGAGCAGGTTCGCCTTCTTGACTTGCAGGGAGACCGAGAGTTCCCCCGTATCGGTGCTGATGCCGAGCTGAGCGCCGAGCTTATCGAGTTCGTCGGTTAATTGCTGGCGCGTGTGCAGGGTTGTGCCGCGGCGCATCAGCGAGCCGAGCAGATTGCAAGCCACGTTCTGGCCGGTCAGGCTCTTTTCGTTGCCGAAGTGAAGGTTCAGCCGCAGTTCGACGACTTCGCCCTTGGTCTTTTTCGGCAGCAGTGCGTACTTGATGCCGTCGAAGGTTCCGCGTTCGACACGTTTTTCGATGTTTGCCGGGGATGTGTCGAAGACCTCACCCTGGGCGACAGCAGCGCGGCCCTTGTAATCATTCACCAAGTCGGCAACCTTTGGAGTTTCCGGGACTTCCACCCGGTCAGCCTTGGTCGCGGGATAATAGACACCGACCGTGCGGTTGTTGCGAGTCAGATACTTGGCGGCAACGCGATTGACGTCATCGGCCGTCACCTTTTCGACACGGTCGCGGTGAAGGAAAAAGAGTCGCCAATCGCCGCAGGCGGCCCATTCGCTGAGACCGATCGCCAGGCTATCGGTGGCGGCGAGCATCTTTTCGTTGTACGTCTTGAATCGCGCCTTCGCCCGATCGACTTCTTCCTGAGTGATCGGCGATTTCTGCAAGGTTTCGAGCGTTTCGACCAGTGTGTCGCGGGCGGCATCAACGCCGGCTCCTTCGACCTTGGCGGTGATTTCAAGCACGCCCGGATCGTGCCAGGCGTAAATCGAGCTACTGATACTGGAGGCCTTCTTGCTCTCGACGAGTGCCTTGTATACCCGGCCGGAAGGCGACGCGGTCAGCGTCTCTTCGAGCACTTCCAGGGCCGGGTAATCGGGATGGGCCCCGGCAGGGATGTGATAGACGACGCCTACCGCGCCAACGGAACCTACGCGGCGGAGCACCACGTTGCGCTCGCCGTCCTGGGCCGGTTCTTCGGTGTAGGTCTTCGGCAGTTCGCGGGTCGGCTTCTTGAGAGCCCCGAAGTATTTCACGATATACTCGATGGCTTTCTTCTGGTCGAACTTGCCTGCCACGATCAACAGACAATTGTCGGCCTGGTAAAATTTCCGATAGAAGGCCTGCAAATTCTCGATCGGTACTCGCTCGATGTCCGAGCGGTTGCCGATCGTCGATTTGCCGTAGTTGTGCCATTCGAACGCGGAACCCATCATCCGCTGCGAGAGCACGCGTTCCGGGTTGTTCTCGCCCGACTCAAATTCGTTGCGGACGACGGTCATTTCCGAAACGAGATCCTCGCGCTTGACGAAGCTGTTGACCAGGCGGTCGGCTTCGAGCTTGATGCCGAATTCGAGGTTCTCGTCGGAAGCGGGCATCGTCTCGTAGTAGTTGGTGCGATCGACCCAGGTGGTGCCGTTAAAGCGACTGCCGGCTCCGTGGTCGCGGAGCGATTTCGGTACGTTGGGGTGAGTTGGCGTCCCCTTGAAGACCATGTGCTCGAGCAAATGGGCCATGCCAGTCTCGCCATAGCCTTCGTGGCGCGAGCCGACGAAAATCGTGCAGTTAATCGTGACCTGCGGCTTCGAATCGTCGGGGAAGAGGAGGAACCGGAAGCCGTTATCGAGCTTGTATTCGGTGATGCCTTCGACCGAGGCGACCTTTTCGGGATCGGCCGCATGACTGGCACTCATCATCACCAAGGCTCCGATCAGGGCAGCGAGAAGCGGGGACGCGCGAAAAAACATGGGGATCACTCCCTGGGATCAAGTGTGTAACCATCCGGGTAAGTAGTTCATCGTGCGGGAGCGACAGGGACTCGTCAACCCCCTGGACGTCACAAGTCGACAGAGCGAGCGATTGCGCGTCCCTGTTCTACGCCGCGGATTTGTGGAACGTTCTAAGTTTTGTCGACGATGGATGGAAGAATCCGAGCCCGAAGCGCCAGCAAGGGAGAAGGCTCCCTTGCTGGCGCTTCGGGCTCGGGACAAACGGTTCAACGCTTCCCCATCTGCAATGCGAGATCCTTCAGCTTTCGCAAATCCAGTTTGCCGCTGCCCAGCACCGGCATTTCGGGGATGACGAAAAAGTCACGATCGGAAGGGATCCAAAGATTTGGCAGGCCGCGTTGGCCGAGTTTCGTCGTCAGTTCATCGACCGAAATCGGCAGCGTGGACAGATGAAGGACGATAAGGCGCTCCCCCTTCTTCTCATCGGGGATCGACGTGACGGCCAGGACCCGATCGGTGGTGCCGGTGATTGCTTGTAGATCCTCTTCCAATTTCTCCAACGGAATCATTTCGCCGCCGATCTTGGCGAATCGCGACATACGGCCGGTGATGGTCAAAAAGCCATCCTCGTCGATTCGGCCCATATCGCCGGTGTTGTACCAGCCATCCTTGATGACCTTGGCCGTCAGGTCAGGCTTGTTCAAATAGCCGGCCATGACGTTTCCCCCTTTGACGAAAACCAGCCCTTCATGCCCGGGGGGAAGCGGTTCGAGCGTGTCGGCATCGACGGTGTGCATGGCCACGCCGGGCAGCGGGTGGCCGACGGTGCCTATTTTGTTGCCGATTTGCTTGGTGTCGCCGATCTCCTGATCGGGGATGTTGAACGAGACCGCGGGCGAGAGTTCGGTGATGCCGTAGCCTTCGAGAGGCAGGATTCCGAACTTAGCTTCAAACTCTTTTGCCAGGCTGGGGGACAATTTTTCCGCGCCGCAAACGACCAGCCGAAGTGTTTTGAAATCCTCCGGCTCGCATCGGCGCAGATAAAAGCGTAAGAACGTGGCCGTCGCCAGCAGGATCGTACAGCGATGAACCCGGCACAACTCGCCAATCTCTTTCGCCTGCCGTGGATCGGGATTGTAGACCACCGACCCGCCAATCACCAACGGCATCCACATCGTCACGGTGTAGCCGAAACTGTGGAAGAACGGCAGGATGCCGAGAATACGATCGTGGTGATCGACATTGATCTGGGCTACGATCGACTCGGCATTGCACGCGATATTGCGATGGCTGAGCATCACCCCCTTCGGTTCGCCGGTGCTACCCGAAGAGAAGATAATCGTCGCGATATCGTCAATTGAGTGCCTTCCCATGCGCAAGACGATGCGATCGAGCACCCAACCGGGCAGGAACAGCACCATCAAGAGCGCGCGAATCCGCTGCCATTTGCTGATCCCACTGACCGCGTCTTCGAGATGAATCATCGTGATGCCCGGCCCAGGGTCGAGCGGCATCCGAGCCAAGAAACGCTTGGACGAGATGATCGTCTTCATTCCCGTCTGTTGAATCGCGGAACGAATCGACTCGGGGCCCGCGGTGTAGTTGAGGTTGCCGGAGGTGCGGCCGAGAACGGCCAGCGCGATGTTCGCCAACGCACCGCCCACGCTGGACGGAGTCCAGACACCAATGTTTTTCTCTTCGCCGATGCGTGGCTTCAACCAGCGGGCGATCAGAATGACCCCCACCAAAACCTTGATATACGACAGAGTTCGCGGCTTCACGCCGGTCGTGTCGATCAGACACGGCCGAAAGAGTTGCCGAAAGCGAGCGGCCATGCGGACGAAATGCCGATGCACCGGCCGCGAGCGATCGCTATCGCGGATGGCCGACTCGGCGGACAATTCCTGGATGCGCAATCGCATGGCGGGGGCGGTCGTGGTCGCCGGCATCAGTTCGCCGAAGGTGACTGACACCGGGTACGGCACGCGTTCCGGCCACTTCCAGAAAATGCGGCCCTTCCGATAACTGAAAATGCTACCCCAGGCCTGTGAGATGCAAACCGGAATGATCGGAACTGGCACGGTCGTTTGTTTTAAAATCCGCTCGAAGCCGCGTTGAAAGGGGAGCATCGCACCGTTCCGCGTCAGGCGAGCCTCGGGGAAAATGCAAATGACTTCGCCGTGATCGAGCGCTTCGCTGACTTGCTTCAATGCCTTTAGGATCGCTCGCGGCCCCGAGTTGCCGTCGATCGGAATCGAATTGGTCACCCGGAGGAACAGACGCAGCAACGGATTTTTCTTCCATCCCGACCAGGCCACGAAACGCACCCGCCGAGGGGAGGCGACCCAAATCAGCATCCAATCGATGTAGCTAACGTGATTGCAAACGAGCAAGGCCGGCCCGTTGGACGGCACGTTTTGCCTCTTGTAAACACCCAACCGATAAATCGTGTGTGTCACTAGCCACCAAAGCGGCCGCAACACGATCCCCGGCCAGATGAAAGCCACCGCGAAATACAGGACGAAGGCCCCGGCGAGGGCGGCCAGGTCGGCCCATTGAAGCGATGATTCGGTGATAAAAGCCAGCGGCAGGTTCGGCACGTGGGTGACTCCATTCATAAAGGACGGCCTGTTATACCATCTCACGGCTCTTTTGTTGATCGAACTTTTTCGAAACGAACCGCGCAGCCGGTTGCCATTGCCCTTCCGAGAAGTGGGCGTTATATCGCCGCCCATCACGAATGAAATCGATTCGCGCACGCTTTTCGAGCCCGAGGTGCGCGCCGGGGGATCCTGATGCAGAGCCGGCCGCTGCTGAACTATATTTTCAACGACGAGGCGCTCACCCGTGGGCTGGGCGACCCGGAAGCCCGCGTCCTCGTGGAATGGCTGGCCGATTGGGCGGAGTTGCTGGCCGAGGAAGCTGACAGCGACGAGGAAGCCTGGGCGGGCATGCGAAAAATCTGCCGGCGAGCGCGGGGCCTCGGCCGTTTCGTCCATCTCTGGGGCCACGACCGATCACAAGGAGCCGCCGTCCAACTTGCCGCCTCGGAACGCTTCACCTGGCCGTTGCCCGCTTGCGACGAAGATCCCGCCGATCTGATGGTGCGAATCCTCGCATGGGAGGATCGGTTGATTACGGTTTGATCGGTCCGTCGATCGAAGGCCCACTTGATGCAAACTCGACTTGCGACCATCGCCGAAAACGACGTATCATTCACTTGAGCAAAGGTGAATGAGAACGGAGCGCATCATCATGTTTACTTCTCCCGTTGTCGAAATGAACCGTGAACTGGCTAGCCAGATCGATCTTGAGGTTCATGAGAATCCTCAGCATCCCCTCAAGGGCAAAATTGTCGGCATTGCAAGCGGGAGAATTGTTACGGTTGGCGATTCGTTGGATGAAGTATGCGATTCACGCCGCAAAATTGAGCCCGATAACACGAGAACGTACGTGCTCGAAACAGGTTTGGACTACAGTCAGACTGAATACATTTGGGAGATGCGCTCATGCCCCGCGCCAGTAGCCCTCTGTTCCGGCATAAGCCAAAGATTGAAATCGTCTTAACACAAACACTTGATGGCCGGCCGACGCCCCGCAATCTTCTTGCTGACACGGGCGCGGGCTCAGACCAATCGCTTTTCGAACTCATCATGGATGAAAACGATTGTCTGACCTGTGGCGGGAACCTCACGGGAATGGTGAAACTCGGTGGTGCGTATGCTGGCACGTTCCCACTCTTCAGCATTCGCGTGAACATTCCTCAACTCGGATTCGATCATACGATTCGCGTGGTTGGTGTGCCAGCAACTCCACAGGGAATTGATGGGATTGCGGGTTGCCGCTTCTTGAACCGCTTTACATACGGCAACTTTGGTGATCGAAACCAATTCGGACTCGAACTTTAGCCTTACGGCAATACTCCGATCGATTCGGGCTTGGTGCCCTTTCTCAGGCCACCTTGCGTGAATTGCCACGACGGGGTAACTTGACAGGCGCAGGATTGCACTGTTGGGTTCCTACTCGAACGCGAGGAAGCGCATTGTCCCGGCCAAACGCTCTCAGTTCCGTTCTTGATGCCGAGACGGTCCGTCGGCTGACGCGGCAGATCGACCAGGCTTGCGACCTCATGGGCCGGCTTTCCGGTTCGCCCATCCCGGCCGCGGATTTTTTCCTGGCTCTTACCACTCGCACGCTTTCCGTTATCAACGGCACCGCCGGGGCGGTCTGGCTGAAAAGCCCTCAGGGCTTGCTTCAGCTTCAACATCAAACCAATCTCGGCTCGGTCGGCATCGAAGATTTGCCAGAAGGCCGTGGCCGGCACAACGCTCTCCTCAAGCACACGCTTGACTCCAAGCAACTGACGTTTCTCGATACGGGTGCCATTGTTGTCACCGCGGCGGGAACTGAAGCAAGCAACGCCGCGGCGTATCCCGTTGTCGTCGCCCCCATCCTTTCCGATCAGGGCGACACTTACGGCCTGTTCGAAGTCTGGCTCGAATCGGGCGGCGATCCGAAATTGCGCACGGCCCACATTAACTTCGTCAATCACATGGCCGGGTACGCGACCAACTACCTGCGCAACAACACGGCCCTGCGGAACTCGACACAAGAACAGATCTTCACCC
Source organism: Planctomycetota bacterium (assembly GCA_021413475.1). Classification (GTDB taxonomy): domain Bacteria; phylum Planctomycetota; class Planctomycetia; order Gemmatales; family Gemmataceae; genus JAIOQJ01. The sequence goes on from JAIOQJ010000637.1 coordinate 11,600, forward strand.
AACTCGAAGCATTCAGCCGGCAGATTCACGCCTCGTTGAATCCCACCGAAGTTGCCTTCCTGGTCGCGAACGAAGGCCGCCGACTGATCGGCTGCGACCGCATTTGCGTCGGCGTCCGCCATGGCCGCCGTACCACGATCGAAGCTGTCAGCGGTTCCGATGTTGTGGAAAAGGCGAGCGTGCAAGTTCGCGCCATGCGCGATCTGATGGATGCCGTGCTTGACTGGAACGAAAGGCTCTTGTACCAAGGTTCGCGCGACGAAACGCTGCCGCCGCCCGTGCTTCACTCTCTCGACGCCTTCCTGGCTCAGAGCAATCCGAAGCTGCTCGTGCTTCAACCGCTCCGCGATGAACGCGAATTGCAAAAGGACAAGGAGAAAGACCCGAAGCCCGGGCCGGCCCGTTCGGCTTTGCTCTTGGAAGCGTTCGAGCCGCCGGAAAAAGTCGACCCGATGCTCGAACGATTCGAAATCGTTGCCAGCCACGCTGCCAGTTCACTCTATAACGCGGCGGAGATGAAACGCATTCCGTTCGCGTTTATCTGGAAGCCAATTCTGGCCCTGCAAGGGCGGGCGGGCGGCAAACGGCGTTTTTACACGATGTTGGCCCTGGGCCTCGTCACCGCGATCATGCTGGCGATGTTTTTCGTCCCCTATCCCCTCAAGCTCGACGCCAAGGGGCAACTAGAACCCGAGGAATGGAACTACATCTACCCGACCGGCGCGGGGCGTGTGGTTCAGTTCAAGGTGACGCCGGGACAGACGATCCGGCCGAACACGCCGATCGCCGTCCTCGTAGACCATGATCTAGGTCGAGCGATTGACGAAAAGCTCGGCGAGATCCGCAAGAGTGAAGTGGCGATCAGCGTGCTCGGTTCCCAGGCTGCCGACTCGTCGCTGACGCCCACGAAACAACGCGAGAAAGCCGATGAACTGAAACGCGAGCGCGACCACCTTGTCACGCTCAACGACCAACTGAATCTGTTGCTCGACGAGCACCGGGCCGATATCTCCAATCCTGGGCAATTTACCGTCTTTGCCCCCGAATTCCGCCGCTCGCGGAACTCCGCGGGGCCGACCAACTGGAAAGTCGTCAGTGCCGACTTCGAGCATCAGCTCGTCAACCGCTGGATGAGGCAGGTCGATCCGCTGCTGCGGGTTGGCAACACCTCGGGCGTCTGGCGCATTGAACAGAAGATTCCGCAGAAGCACGTCAGCCAGTTGCTGCGTGCGTACTCGTCCGGAAGCCAGGATGAGTTTTTGGAAGTCGATGTGCTCGTTACCAGCGCCCCGACGCAAACGTTCAAGGGCCGTCTATACCGCCGCGACATCTCCGGCGAGGCCGTGCAAAACAAGGACGATCACAACGAATCGGAACTCGTGGTCTACGCTTATGTCCGTGTCAACGAGCCTGGGATTCCGCCAGCAGATCAAATCCCGACGGAACTGCTGGTGACCGGCGTCGAGGTCCATACGAAAATTCGCTGCGGTAATCATTCGCTCGGCTACTCGCTATTCCACGGCGCGTGGGAATTTATTTACGAGCATGTCATCTTCGCATTTTGAACCGTTCAACCGCCTCCGTTCCCGATGAGGGCACTTTGATGCTGTATCGTCTTTTTCCCATGATTCTACTCGGTTTCCTGCTACTGACAGTCACCGCTTGCTCGCGACCGGAGCCAACTGCCAGAATCGAAGCGACGGTGAACAAGCCCACGCTTGCCGAGATCGGCAATCCGCTCTTCAAGGAGGCGGCTTGGCCATTATTTTCGGAAGATGCGGCGGCGCTTGCCGACCCGATCCGGCTGCCTCTTTGCCATCTCACGGTTCTCGATCGGGTTGATGTGCCTAGCAAGGAGGATGGCACAATTGCCTGGATCGGCGTCCCACTCAAGAACGGCGAACGCGTGGCGGCCAAGGACCTTTACATTCACACGCGCACGGGCTTGAACTATCGCCGATTGCGGCCGGGTGAGCGCGTCGAGCAGGGGCAGATCATCGCTCTACTCAACGACGAGCGCGCGGCCCTCGAATGCGATATCGCGAATAGCAATATCGAAGGCGCTAAAGACGAACTGGAAGCCGCCACCAAAGCGATCGAATACTACGTCGAAAATGTCAAGATCGAGGAAAAAGCCAAGAGTTCGATACAGGCAATCGTCGCGGCCAAGGCGAACCTGGCCAAAGCCACCTCCGAAAGATCGAGCAAGGACTGGGCCGTCAAGCGAACCATCGGCGAGGACAAGAAATCTCGCGAGAAGCTCGGCAATCACTTGATCAAGGCTCCGATCAGCGGCGAGATTGTGCAATTCCTCAAGCAAGTCGGCGAGGGTGCCCGGGCCAGCGAAGCCGTCATGCAAATTCAGAACGGCGATCGTTTGGGGATTCAAGGCAATCTCGAGGTGCAGCACATTTCCAAGATTAACGTCGGCAGTGACGTCTTTCTCGAACCGGCGATTCTGGATGCGCCTCTGGGCGTCCGCTCACCGCATACGAGCAGCAAAGCAATCAGTGCCGTGGCGGGCGGCATCCGGCAAGGGAAGCAGGTCGTGGTCTCCGCCAGTGAAGACGGTGCCGTCTATGTATGGGACCCGATCGACGTCCATGCATTGATGAAGCACTCGGGGCCTGTGCGAGCCGTGGCTGTCACTCGGCCCGGCCTCAAAAGCCCGTTGATTCTAACCGGCTGCGACGACGGCAAGGTCCGCCTTTGGTCGCTCGACTCGCCGGGCAAAGAGCCGTTACGAATGCTCGATGGCCATCACGAAGGCGGCGTCCAGGCCGTCGCGTTCTCTCCCGATGGCGAATTGTGCGTCACGGCCGACGATCGCGGCGAGATCTTCCTCTTCGACACCACGGGCAAATTGAAATATAAGTTCCCCCGCGAACACAACAGTTCCGTCAGTTCGCTGAGCTTCCTGCCGCAGGGACGTGTCGTCTCCACCGGGCGCGACAATATCGCACTGATCTGGAAAGTCGGCGACAAGTCGGCCGCGATCGAAACACCTTTCGAGAACCGTTCCGGCGAAGTCACAAACTTGGGTGTCAGCGACGACGGCGGCCTGATGTTGCTGGATCTCGACAAGAGCCGATTGCGGGTGATCGACCTCGGCCTCAAGACCAATCGCGGCACGCTCGAACAAGCGGGGGATAGCAAATTCGCGGGCTTTGCTTTGATTTCACCGATCATCGGGGCTGGCTCCGACCGCGTAATTCTCACTACCAGTGGCACCGATGGGGTTATTCAAGTTTGGCGCTGGACCACCGGCGCGGGCCGCGGCGCGGAACTCCGTAAGCTTGTTTGCAACGGCCGCACGACGCCCTCGTGTGCCGCCTTCTCACCGATCGCTCAAAGCGGCTACATTATTGCCGGCACTCGCCGCGGCGATGTTCTCCTCTGGCCGATGCCGGTCGAGCAAGAATTGAACAATCGTTACCGGGCCCGCATCACCTCGATCGATTCGAACCTCGAATCGAGCGGCCGCACCGTCCGCGTCCATGCCGAGTTCGACAACCCGGAAGACCCGCGACTCCGCCTGCGGCCGGGGACGACGGCGACAATGGTGATTCCGCGGAAGTGATGCGCCTTTTCATCCGAGCTCGAAGCGCTAGCAAGGGAGAGAGGTCGCCCTTGCTAGCGCTTCGGGCTCGGGGCAAAATTCGTCCCGCCGCTCGTGGGGCTTACGAATAGCGACTATTAAAATGGACAACCACCTCCAATCCGAACGCCGCAAGCAGGTCCGCCTGAAGAGGCGGCCTGACCTCGAGACGATCGAGCATCGCTACGAGGGACGGACCTTTCACGTCATCAAGGACCCGATCAACCTTAAGTACTACCGGTTCAACTCTCAGGAATTTTACGTCTTCAACCGGCTCGACGGGCAATCGTCGTTTGAGCAGATTCAGCAGACGTTCGAATCGAGCTTCCGGCCCGACCGCTTGAGCATCGAGGACCTGGAAGTCTTCGCCCGGCAATTGGTCCACAACGGCCTGGTGCAGCACGAATCGCCAAACGCGGGCCGACAACTGTTCGAGAAACGCGGCAAGCAACGCCGGCTTCGCCGGTTCGCTTCCTTCACCAATATTCTCTACATCAAGCTGTTCTGGGACAAGCTCCCCGCATACCAAGAGTTCTTCCGTTTCCGCACGTTGCTCTACATGTGGATCTCGCTCGGCATCGTGAAGATCATCCACGAGTTCGGGCACGGACTGAGTTGCAAAGCCTTCGGCGGCGAATGCCATCAGATGGGTTTCCTCTTCATGTGCTTCTCGCCGTCGATGTATTGCAACGTCACCGACTCCTGGATGCTGGCCAACAAGTGGCAGCGGATGCTCGTTAGCTTCGCGGGCATTTACGTGGAATTGATGATCGCGGCCTTCTCAACTTTTGTCTGGTGGTACACGCCTCACTGGCCGGTCGTCAACAATATCGCTCTGTGTCTGATGACCTTGTGCAGCGTCAGCACGTTCATGTTCAACGCCAATCCGCTGATGCGTTTCGACGGCTACTATATCCTCGCGGATTGGATGGAAGTGCCGAACCTGCGCGAGAAGGCGAATCGCTTCCTGAGCCAGTTTGCGTCCTCGATCTGCCTTGGTATCGAAACGCCGCCGCAAGCGTACATGAGCCCCTGGCGGAAATGGATGTTCGGCATCTACGCCGTGGCTAGCTGGGTTTATCGGTGGGTGGTAACTTTCAGCATTCTCTTTTTCCTGGCGACATGGCTGAAACCGTACAAGCTGGAAACGGTCAGTTACATGCTCGCCTGCGCGGCTCTGGCCTCAATGATCGGCTGGCCGCTTTACCGTCTTGGAAAAAACATCAAGCAGCGAGGGAGATTGCCGGACATGAAACCGAACCGGGTGCGCATCACGGTGGTCGTCGCGGTTGCGTTGCTGGTGGCGTTCTTTTTGCTGCCGTTGCCGATCAACCGCGTCCGCGAAGCCGGCCTGGTGCAAATTCAGGATGGCCACGTGTTCCAAGTAACCGTCCCAGACCCCGGTGGCCAGTTGATGGAGCAAGTGGTCCACGACGGCGACCCGGTCAAGGCGGGGCAAAAGCTCGGCGTCTTCCGCAATCCGGTCCAGTCCGCGCGCACCAAGCAGTTGGAAAAAGAAGTCGAGTTTCTCAAAAGCCAGATGCTGGTCCTCGAAGCCCAGATGAAGACGGCATCGCAGGAATCCGTCGTCCAGGCCGAGTACAAGACACAACTCTCGACCATCGAAGGAAAGCTTCGCGCAGCCCAGGACAGCTTCCTCACGGAGAAACGCGTCCTCGCGGAACTGAGCGAACTGAGGGCCAACCACGCTGGCAAAGTGCTGAGCGCCCCGAAGAACGCGGATATGTACAAGTTCTGGGACAAAGCGGAATCGGGCACCTTCTGCAAGATCGGCGACATGTCGCGGCTGCGCGTGACGGTCCCCGTCAGTCCCACCGAATACCGCGAAATCAAGCAATACCTGGACGAACTGCGGACGCAGAATCCGAACGAAAAGCCCGTGCTCGATGCGACGATCCTGCTTTCCAACCGCAGTGATCATCTCTATTCGGGCAAGGTGACGGCCGTTCCCGATCGCCATGAAGACAACTTGCCGATCGGCCTGACCTCGCGCGGCGGTGGTCCAGTCGCGGTACGGCCGTCGCAGAATCCCGAAGCCAATGAACCGGTGGCGCAAACCTATCTCATTCAGGTCGAGATCCTCGACCCCGACGCGACGATCCTTCCCGGCACACAGGCCAAGGTGAAAATTCATCTCCGCTGGCGTAGCGCCGCGTGGTGGGTGGGGCAGAAAATCGCGTCCGCGCTGGATTGGGGGCTATGGTGAGCACTCCGCAAACTCACGAACCAGATGACGATTCAATGAAAAAGGTTGAGGAACTCGTTCAGCGTACGCAGCGATCGATTTTGGAGGGCATGGAAGGGGCGTTGCAACGGCAGGTGTCGCCGCTGATCGAGAACGCGCGGCGTACGGTAGTCGATGCGGCCGCGGAAGTGCTGAACAAAAATGCCGACGTTTTTGTCGAGCGACTGAAGACGACACTATTGAAAACGGCCGAGGAAATCCGCGAGCGACAGACCCAACCGATGCTCGATTCTTTCAAGCAAACCGCTCTCGGCATCCTCGAGGAGATTGGCAAGAAACACGCGGCAACGATGCTGGTGCAAGTGAAAGACGCCTTGAGCGAGGCGCTGGGTCAACAGCTGAACCCCCTCGCGGACCGAACCCGAAAAGGGATGAACGACGGAAGCGACTTCGTCCGAGAACAGGTGGACCATCTGGCCGACAGGCTGCGACTCGCAGTGACTGAGCCGTTACGCGACCAGGTTCCCGATTATGCCCGTCGGGCCGGCAGTCAGTTGATCAACTACGCCCTCTCAGGGACATTGTTTTGCGCGGCCGCGATCTTTTTAGTCCTGGGCATTGTGCAAGGACTTCAAGCGGCCGGCTTGCCGTCATTCCTGACCTACATTTTGGGCGGCATCGCCGCGCTGGTCACGGGGCTGGTGTTTCTGCGGATGTATAAGCAAGCGCCGGCACCACCCGGTTAGTTCCGTTTAGCCGCGACTCGCAGGGTTTCCGGAGAGTCGCGAGATTACGCGGCGTGCGGCCGCGCGAATCTCCGGAAACCCTGCGAGTCGCGGCTAAACGGGGTTTATTTGTTGGCAACAAGCTTCGCCCGTTCCGTATGCCGTTTGCTGATTTCCTCTGCGAACAACTTGCGGACTTTCTTGCGGGCGAACAACTCGATTACCCACGGGGCAAAGCGAGCGACAAGCAGCAGAAGTTTGCCGCGGAAGGTCAAATTGAGGTTGTTCTTCCCTTTCTCGATGGCCAACAAAGTCTCTTCGGCCACTTCCTCGGATGTCATGCCGCGCAGATGGTCCATCTGCACTTTCGCCTTCTGTTCGAGCATGTTCTTCGAGAAATTGGTTTGTGTCAGGCCCGGGTTGATGACGACGACGTCGATGCCGTCCTTGTAAAGTTCGGCACGAATGGCCTGGCTCCATCCTTCCATCGCGAACTTGCTGGCGGAATAGAGTCCTCGGGCGGGCAGGGCTCGCTTGCCGACGATCGAGGAAATGTTGACGATCGCCGGCTTCGTTCCTTGTCGCAGAAGCGGGAGAAAAACTCGCGTCGTTTCCGTGGAACCAAAGAAGTTGGTCTCCATGATCGAGCGCAGCACATCGGCTCCCGCGTCGGCGAAGTGACCGGTCGCGCCAATGCCCGCATTGTTAATGAGGATATCGAGCCCGCCAAATTCGCGAGTCGCGGCCTCGACCATCTTGCGACGATCCTCGGCCTTGGTGATATCCGCTTGCAACGGAACCAGGGTGAACCCATCTTTTTTGAGGGCAGTGGCCAACTCGTTCAGAAGTTCAACGGATCGGGCCGTGGCGATGACCTTCGCGCCGCGACGGGCCGCGAGTTCCGCCATCGCTTTGCCGATGCCTTGCGATGCCCCCGTAATCAGGATCCGCATCCCCTTCAAATCGCGTCGCTGTCCCATGATGGTACTCGATGCTGGAATAATTCGTTACGAGTTGGTTGTAACACACCCCCTTCAGCCAAACCAAGAGGACGCGAGCGTGCCGATCGGCTAAACTCCCCCCATTGAATGCGTTGTGCGGACTGTAACGATTGGGAGGGTGCCATGATCCGGTTTCGAAATGGTTACATCGTCCTACCGAAGGGCCTCCTCTCGGGCGGCGTGGTCGTTGCCGACGCAGGCCGAATCACGTTTGTCGGACCGGTGACGGAAGCTCCGCAAACACCGAAAGCGGAAATGATCGACCTCGATGGCGGCTATCTCGTGCCGGGGTTTATCGATCTCCACGTCCACGGCGGAGCCGGTGCCGACTTCATGGACGGCACCGAAGAAGCCTGGCGAACGACCTGCCAGGCGCATGCCCGTCACGGCACGACCAGTCTGACGCCGACGACGACGGTGGCTCGACACGATCAACATCTGCGTTTCCTCGAACTTTGCCAACATTTTCAGAAGGAATCGACGGGCGGCGCTCGTGTCCTCGGGGCACACTTGTATGGCCCCTACTTCGCGAAGGAAGCACGCGGTTGCCATCCCGCCGAACAGGTTCGCCCGCCGACTGCGAACGAATTCGAAGCGTATTTTGCATTCACCGATGCGATCCGCACCGCGACCGTCGCCCCGGAATTGCCGGGGGCGGAGGCCTTCGTGCGAGCCTGCCGGCTCCGGGGCATCCGCTGCAACGCGGGGCATTCTCATGCGACCTTCGAGCAAATGGAAGCGGCTGTCGGCTGGGGCATCACCCATATCGATCATTTATTTTGTGCCATGTCCGACCGGGCCCGTCTACGCCTGACGCAGACCTTTCCGATGCGCGGCGGTGTCATGGAAGCGACGCTCTTCTTCGACGAATTGACGACGGAGGTGATCGCTGACGGCAAGCATTTGCAATCTGAGTTACTGCGGTTGGCCTACAAGATTAAAGGTCCTGAGAAGCTTGCCCTGGTCACCGATGCCAACCGGGCCATGGACATGCCCGACGGCGAGTATCTATTTGGCTCGCTCGATGGCGGTGAGTGGATTCTGAAAAAAGACGGCGTCGGCCTGATGCCCGACGGCAAATCGCTAGCGTCGAGCGTCGTCGGCATGGATGAATGCGTGCGAGTATTTCATCGGCTGGTGCCCGAGGCACCCCTCGCGGACGTGATCCGCATGGCCACGCTAACGCCGGCACGCATTTTGGGATTGGAGAGCGACATCGGCAGCATTGAAATTGGCAAACGGGCGGATTTGGTGGTGCTGGATGCGGAGATGAAAGTTCGCCGAGTTTACATTAATGGAAAACCGTTTAGCCGCGAGTCGTAGGGTTTCCGGAGACTCGCGTGACCGCACGGAGGGTCCCGCGCGAATCTCCGGAAACCCTACGATTCGCGGCTAAACGGTTGGTCGAATGAATCAATCCAACGTGATGTTCTTCAAGAACGTCTCATAGGAGACGCGGGCCTTGAATTCAGTTTCTTGTTGCGTCTTCAGGCTTGTGTGCAAGGTATCCATTTCCTTTTCCTGCACATCGAACTTTTCGAGGTAGCGTTTGTAGGCTTCCGATTCCTTCGGAACCTCGCGGAGGTTCTGGCGAATGCGGTTCTGGTCGGTCGTGATTGTCGCGATCCGGCGATTGATGTTGTCGATCTCGCGACGAATATCATCCCACTTGCCCTTCATGGTGAGGGCATCGTTCAGCCGTTGCTTGAGGGCCGGCGACGTCTCATTCAGCGACAGGAAGAAGCGGATCTGATTGTCGTCGTTGTTGGTCAGGGTGATGTTGGTACCTTGGGTTCGTTCTTCGACGACCGTGTAACTCAGATCCTTCTTCGAAGCGACCGCGACCTGGAAGCGGAAGACGTCGGCGGCTTCCTCGGCCGGTTTGTTGTCGCCCTTGAAGACGAATCCTTGACCCTTGCGGTTCAGGTGTTCGATAAGCAACGTGCGATCCATATCGCTGCGGTTGCTGATGTCGTAGACTTTTTCCTCGCGGATCAAGGTCTCGGTTGAGATGATGCCCTTGACCGCTTTGACCTTGGTGATGCGCGAGCTATTGTTGCCGTTCTTCACGCTCACTTCGGTGCCCAGATCGATCGCGTAGGAGACCAGACGTTCCTCGCTCGGTTGCAGGTCGAGTACCCGTGTGTCGCCGGCGTAGGTCGAGCCTTCGAAGATCGTAATCGGGCCTTGCGACAGGTTCATGCCGGTCGAGTTCTTGAACTTCAGGCCGAGAAGCGGGTGCTTCGCTTGGACATTCGGGTTATAAATGCTCACGCGAGTGGCATCGACGTCCTTGTTGATGATCGGCAACAGGGCGGACTTCTGACGACCGAGGTTGACCGGGATGTCAATGATGTACTGGAAGTAATCGCCCAGTTGCGACGCCGTGGCGACGGAGCCGGCCGAGCGGCCGATGTCCATGCGCTTATTCAGATCTCCGCCAAGTTGTTGAGCGTAGCGATCGCGTTCCTGTCGTTCTTCGGCAGGCATGGCCGCTGCCATGCTCTTCAACTTGTCCATATTTTCGGATGCCTTCTTGGACAATTCTTTCGTCGCACCCGATCGGCCGCGGAAAGCGGCATCCGCTTTGCCTTCGCCGCCTTCTTGCAAACCTAACGCATCAACGTTGGCATCTTGCCGTTTCGCCATCGCTCCCGAGTAGGTCGGCGGACGTAGCGACGCGAACAGTTCCGGCTCGACGAGCGGCCGCGCGATGAACAGCGGGTTGTAGAGATCCATCCGGAACGAGATGGGTCGGCCGCTCACCAGCGACATTTCCACGCCGCTCCAGTCTTCGTCAGTCGGGTTCTCGACGACCGCCCAGCCTTGCAGGTACGGTTTTTCTTTCTTGTCCAGCACCAAGCGATAGCTGGTCTTCCAGATCGGCGATTCGATGACGTAGCCGACTTGGACCTTGCGTTTGCCTTCGCC
>JAIOQJ010000638.1 GCA_021413475.1 Planctomycetota bacterium
GCCAGCGTGACCGCCGGGGCCACGGGCTCCGACAACACTCTGGCTTCGACGGTGAACATCGCGGCGGGGGCCGGCAACTCCGTGGTGTTCACGGTCACGGGAACCGTTCTCTCTTCCGCGACCGGCAGCCTCGTCAACACCTCCACGGTGACGGCCCCGGTCGGAACGACCGACCCGACGCCCGGCAATAACACCTCCACCGATACGGACACGCCAAGTCTTTCAGCCGATCTGGCGATCCTCAAGACGGACGGAACGACCAGTTACGTGCCCGGTGGGCCGATCACGTACACGATCACCGTCACCAACAACGGCCTGAGCGACGTGACGGGTGCGACGATCGATGATACGATCCCGGCGACCTTGGCGGGCATTTCTTGGACGTCGAACACCACGGGCACCGCCAGTGTTACGTCTGGAGCGAGCGGCTCGGGTAACTTGCTTGCGGCAATAGTTAATGTGGCGGCAGGTGCAGGCAACTCGGTGGTATTCACAATTACTGGGACGGCTTTGTCGTCGGCGACAGGAAACTTGGTGAACACGGCGACCGTGACGCCGCCAACCGGAACCACTGACCCGACGCCAGGCAACAACACGACCACCGATACGGACACACCGAGTCCGGTGGCTGAACTGGCTCTAACTAAAGTCGTGAGCAATCCAACTCCCGACATTGGCGACACAATTACCTACACACTGACGCTTACGAATAACGGTCCCAGCGACGCGACGGGTATCGTAGTGTCCGAAGCGATTCCCTCGGGTGTGACTTTCCAGTTGGCGAATCCTGCCGCCGGGACGACGTTCGACAGTGTGGCTCGCACATGGAGTGTACCCGCGCTTGCGAATGGCAATCAGGTGACGCTGACTGTTAATGTTCTCGTGGTGAGCCTGACACCACAGACCAACACCGCCGCGATCATTGCGGCGGATCAGCCTGACCCGGTGCTGCCCAACAACACAGCTAGCGTGACCGAGACACCGAGACTTCCAACGGGCTCGATTTCGGGCTATGTTTATCGCGACTACTCAGTGGACGGAATTCGCCAACCGGCGGCAACTTTCCCCGAGACGGGGATTGGCGGTGTGCTCATTACGCTTGCTGGCACGGACATCGTTGGCAGTCCGGTTAATTTAACCACCACGACGGCCGCCGACGGTTCCTATACTTTCATTGGCTTGGCGGCAGGCACTTACACACTTACCGAGTCACAGCCTCCGCCGGTGAGCGTGCCGGGAGGCTTCTACGATGGCCTCGATTCGATTGGAACAATCGGGGGCATTCCCTCGGGTAGCAGTCCGGCGAAGAACCAGCTGCAAGTGAGCTTGAACACCGGCAGCATTGCGGCGGATTACAGTTTCGGAGAGAACCCGCCGGCCGATCCGTTCGGCTTCGTTTACCTCGATCTAAACAACAATGGCATTCGCGAAACGGGCGAACCGGGCATTCCCGGCGTCGCAATCACGGTCTCGGGAACGGCGTTCGCCGGTACTCCGCTGGAACGTGTCCTCACGGCCGCTGACGTGCCCACGGGACTCACAGTCTTCACGGACGCCAATGGCCGTTGGGAATATCCAATCATCCCGCCGGGTGTTTATTCGTTTGTCGAAACACAACCGGCTGGATTCATCGACGGCTTGGAAGGGAATGCCGATCCGAATGGACCGAACACGGTTATCATCGGCAACGACGTCTTCAGTAACGTTCTCCTTAATCCGAACCCGATTCGCGGCCCGTTCAATTTCGGCGAGCTGGCTTTGAATGGCACACTCGAGGGCTCCGTGTACGTCGATCGCAATGGCAGCGGCACACGCGATCCCGAGGAGACCGGCATCTGGGGAGTCTCGATTACCCTGATCGGAACGGATTCATCGGGCAACCCTGCATCCGCGACAGTCGTTACCGACATCAATGGCAATTTCCGGTTCCTGGGTTTGCGCCCGGGTACCTATCAGTTGATCGAAACCCAGCCGTCCAGTTTCTTGGATGGACCGGATCGCGTCGGTTCGCTCGGCGGAATTGTCGGTAACGATGTCATCATCGCGATCGGTCTCGGCTCGAATCAAACGGGAACTCTTTATCAATTTGGTGAAGGCGGCCTACTCGCGTCGGCGGTCTCGAAACGGATGTTCCTGGCTTCGACTACCTTGGCTGACTTTATCGTGGGAGATCCCGGCAGCGGCGTGGCAACTGTGACGTACGGATTGGCGAACGCAGCGGTTGCAAACGCGAATGTGAATGTGAATGTGAATGGACTCGCGGCCGATCCGGGTGCTCCCGTGATCTTCCAACAAGATGCGAATCTGCCGGCGGCTTTTGCCGCGAACTTGAATAGTGGATTTAGTGAACCGAATGTTGGGACTTCCACGACGACCAGTACGACGACCGGGAACACTGGGAACACGACCACGCCATCCGGAAACAGCACGCCCCCGGCAACCAACCTGGCCATTCCCACGCTTCTCACCACCGAGACTACTGGATCAGGTGTCGTGGAAGAGCGAATTGAGGAAACGGGTGCAGCATCCGAAATGGAGTTGGCAAATCTCGAGCGCAGTCTCGATTCACTTTTCGTGTCGCTGAATTCGGAAGAAGCCGTCGGTACGACACTCCCGACAGTCTCGACAGTCGAAGCGACTGCCGTAAGGCACGACGCACCGCCGACGGCTGAAATCGAATCCCCCAGCGATAGCGACGAAAATCACGCTAAACTTACAACCCGATCTTCTGGTCGTGGCTGGTTCCTCTGTACGCTCGCCAGCATGTTTTTCCTGGCAAACAGCCCGTGGAAGCGTTCTCGCAAGAAGAAGTATAAGAGCCTTTTGAAAAATTAAAAATGTAGGCAAGAATCAGGTCGGGTTAGCGGCTTTTGGATAATTTCTGGCAAAACTGTCCGGTTAGAAGTCGAACAATGACAATTGTTTAGGACGGTGGTTACAATAAGGGGATTTTCGCACGAAAGCACAGCAGAAAACAAGCGTTTTCTCGAAAATGGTTGCGCCAAAAATTTGGTGGATTTCATTCAGACTGTTGTCTAGGCGTAATTGTTTCTTAAGGATGGCCACGAGGACATAGACGCTGACAGCGATCCAGACTTGTCTCTTGACAGCGCTCTCGGAGTTGCCGAGAAACGATTTGATGCATAAGTGCTGTTTGATCCAATTGAAGAACAGTTCCACCTGTCAGCGGCACTTGTAAAGTTGCGGGATGACAATGGCCGGTAGGTTGAAATTGTTGGTGAGAAACACCAGGCGTTTTTTCGTGACGACATCGACGTAACTAACCCGGCGCAAGGAGTTGGGATAGTCGCGAGCGCTCTTGATTCCTTTGAGGACGATGGTTTGGTCGCAGTGCAGGCCAGTGCTTTTGTCGACTCGACGTGAGCAGCGCCGTTCGCAGTCGAGATTCTTCTTGATGCGGGTCACGAAGAATGCCGCGGCGCGTGAAGACGGCCAAGCGTCGAAAATCGATGTAGCCGCGATCCAGCATGTAGAAGGCAACTGCTTCGAGAGGCAAGTAATCGAGGGCGTTGACATCGTGGGTTTATCCGTGCTACTAAGGTTTTCTTTCTGCGATCCCTGCGCAAATTTTATAAGGTCTTACGCGGCCTGGAGTAGCTGCTTCGTGTTTGCTCGTCGGGCGGCGAGCATCGCACCAAAGTGATCACATTGGTCACGACACTATTGGATCCAGACCGTTATCCCAAAAGCGAACTCGCCAATTTGTACTTGAGCCGCTGGCAAATCGAAACGAACTTACGTCACCTCAAAACCACGATGGGCTTAGAGGTTCTACATTGCAAAACCGTGGAAGGAGTGCTCAAAGAACTCTACATGTTCGCCGTGGCTTACAACTTGGTCCGCTTGGTCATGTTGGAGGCATCGCGCCGCCAGAAAGTCCCATTAGAGCGCGTTAGCTTCGTCGACGCTCTGCGTTGGCTTCGCGACGCCGACAGCACGACCAAATTGACTCCGTTGGTCGTGAATCCCGCTCGTCTCAACCGACTGGAACCGCGCGTGAAGAAACGACGACCAAAGGAGTACGATTTGATGAACAAGCCCCGAAACATTTTGCGTAAAGCCTTGCCACGCAAAAAGGATAAGGCTTAACCGAATGCCATTCGTCGCTCTACCCTCATTCTCAGTCTGGCATGACCGCGTCCTGGCTTGTGGTTTTGAAACTCCTGGCTCATCCAACTTTCCGAGCTGTCTCCATGATCCGTTGGAGGACAACTTGGACATAGGAATCTGTCGCTCTCTTGCTCGCCGAATGGCCGAGCATGGCGGCCGCGCTCTCCGCGTCGGTCATACTGGCCGCGTTCTCTGAGGCGGCTTTGCGGAGTTGGTTCGGTGCCCAATCGGGAACTACCCATTCAAGCGAGACGACGCCGAACTTTTTCGCGCGGGCTCGGCGTGCCTTCCGGATCGAGTACCAGATTGATCGCGCGTAGCTGCAAGAGGTGTAGCAGTCGCCGAACGGCTTGGATGATCGGCTTGCGGTTGCGATGTGTTTTGCTACTGCGTCCTTCGGTCTGAAAAGATACTCGTCTGGCTTGCGATCTAAGTATGGCATTAAGACAGGCTGGGCCTCGGGGCCGATGCCTACGACGCGGATCTTCCCTTTGCTTTGCGTTTTGTGTTTGCTTGGGACGTAGAGCCAGACAGGAAGGCCGTCGATATTGGCTCCGCTAACCTTGCGGCTTGTTTTCGGAATCTGGATCGGCTCCGATTCGGATGTGCTGATTTCACTCCTCTTCATTCGGACGAGTTCACCTGGCCGGCATCCGAGTAATCGCTGAACGCGGATCATGTCGCGAAGGACTGCATGGCAAAACGGGAGCGTCGCCTCTACTGCCGAATCTTCAACCGGCGGGATGTCTTCAAGCTCCGCGCCTCCCTCTCCGTCTACCAGTGCTTTCAACTTCCGAAGAGAGTCATGAGTCGCGGCTGATACCAGTTCCTCGGAAGCGAGCCAAGCGAAGGCCGTCTTGAGGGCCTTCGTCAGGTGGTTGAGATAGTGCCGGCTGAGCGGTGGATCCTCGCGCAGGAGATGGTCGCGTACGTCGCGCAGGGCTTTAGCGCGGAACTCCTCGGCTGGCGTTTCGCCGTGGACGTCGATCGCTGCCTCGACGGCGCGGTCGATCCTGGCCAAGCTCCGCTTGTCGGTGTGGTGCTTGTAGGCGTGCAGGACGTATTTCGTCAACACGTCGTCAACCGTCAACTGATCGGTTGACGGCTCGTCAACCGGCGGCGGGCCAGGGTCGATCCCTCCTTCCACGACGGCACTGTAGCGACGAACGGCCTCGGCTTTGTCCCGGCCGAGATAGTGCATCTTCTTGTTCGCGAAGTAGTACCACTGGCCGAGCGTTTTGTGGTAGCAGAGAGATGGGGTCGCATTGCGTGGCCTGCCCATGATGCATACTCCTGTAGTGGTTATTATGTAACGATTTTCGCTTCCGTTACATAATAACTCAGTATAGGAGTTTTTGGCGAGGTCGTCCAAACGCTTGATTTTAAGGTGTTTTATTGAGTATCCCCGACAGGAGTCGAACCTGTAACCTTCGGCTTCGGAGGCCGACGCTCTATCCAATTGAGCTACGGGGACATGTGCTTAGCGGATTATAACCCGATGGGCGGTTCTGTCTACCCTTCCGCTAATTGTGTTTTGCGGGTAGGCAATCCTAACGAGATCAACTCGCCGGCTTGGTTCGGTCGTGCGCCCGTCCAGTTACCGACTTGGCCGCCTCCCCCTCGAACTCCCGAAGCCAGGCCGCGGGTAAGAACGTACCAGCAGAAATAACAGTGATTCGACGACTGGCCGGGGAGCGAGGCCGGGTCCCGTTCAAGGATCTCGTCGCGGATTGCCGTCAGGCCTTCGCGGAAGAGTTTGCCAACATACGGGTGATTTCGGCCGTTTTCGATCACCTGGCGGGCCGAATCGGTGTGGATGTTGCCGATCGTTAGTTGGTCGAGGTCCGAGGCGAATCCGCAGCACGGTTTCACTTCTCCCTTGGGATTCACGATCAACGCCTGACCAGGTCCTTCGCAGTAATCCTCCGCGAACCACTCGCCGTCCCACGGATTGCCGGGCAAACGCTCGGCCCGTTCGACCGTGGCCAGATGGTTCCAATTCATCGTCATCGTGAATTCAGGGCCAACCAGCAAATAGCGGTGGAGCAAATCAGACCAATCGATGACGGCATCCAATTCTCGTGCCAGCTTACGGATCGGTTCCAACCCTTTTTTCGATTCCGAACTCGCGTAGGAGAGCGAGAGAATCGAATCACGCGCGAAAACCTGGCGGGTGACCCGGCAAAACGTGGCGAGTTTCGCAGTTTCAATGCCGTGGAACTTGTCGACGCTCAGGCCGATCTTGCCGGTGAATCCGCAATCTTTCAGAGTCGTCAGAACGTCTTGGAGATGTGCCTCGTCGGTAAACCAGACGCCGTTGGTCATCAGCTTGTCGAAGCGGAAACCGAGCTGGGCTGCCCGTTTCGTCAGGGCGAAGATGAATTCGGGATAGAGGAAAGGTTCGCCGCCCGTGAAGCCGACGACGCGAATGCCGGTGGCGAACGACTCTTCGAGAAAACGCACGGCCGTGGGAATATCGAGGCGATTGGTCCACTCAATCGGTACGCAGCAGTGCGGGCAGCTCAGGTTGCACTGGTAGGTGCCGGCGAAGGAGACGTAATCGGGTCGAAAAGTCCGCGATTTTGGGCCGGACTGGCGAGGTTCGCCGCGTGATGATGCGGTTGGTGAACGCGTCGAACTGGACATGCCACGGGGTCCTTCGTCTCAAAGATACACAATTGTTACCCTATCAATGTACACTGACGAGACCTCTTCTTCTCGCCAAAGCGTTAATTCGTTGGCTGATCGTCGTCAGAATGGTACGGGATCTTGTCAGGCGGGAGATCGACCCGTTGCGCCTTTCGTCAGATGGAGCGTGGCGGAAGGTCTTTGCCGTCGCTGATTTTGCTTGTGAAGTGGACCACGCTCTGTCACAATTCGGTGTTGGTGGAACGAGCCTACTCCGAGCCGTTTGAGGAAGCGAACGATGTTCAACACGCGCCGTTTTCGTCTCGCCATGGGGATCGCGGGTTTTGTGGCCGTCATGTTCATGACGCAACAAACGGTTCAGGGTCAGAAGGCTGCCCCCGGCCCAGGCGTCGACAAAAAGGATACCGAACCGCGAACGTCGGCGTTCGACCTCCCTCTTGACGACAAAAAAGCGCCGAAGATCATTTTGGCGGTCTTGAAACATCTCAAGCCGGAATTGCCTCCCGAAGAGTGGAAAGACATCATTTACAACTTGCAGACACTTCTCGACGAATCGATCGAGAAAGATAGGCTCGTCGAGTGGGTCGATCCACTTTCGAAGGATAAAAAGCCGAAACCGGAGAGCATCCGCATCGTCGCCAACAAGTTGATTGGACGCTTTTCGAAGCAGGGTCTCGATTCGTATCAGCATGAAGTCGGCGCGAAGGCCGACGAACGGCTGAAGGAAGCGATCGCTAACAGCGACAAGAGCATTCTAGCCGAAGTTTCGCAGCGTTACTTCCACACGAAAGCCGGCGCGGAAGCGACCATGTTGCTGGGACGCAACCACCTCGATCGCGGCCGTTACGACTCCGCGGCCGTGACATTCCGTCGGCTGATGGAGCGGAATCAAGCGGATTCCATGCCCGTGCACGTGAACTTCATGGCGGCACTGGCCTGGAAGCGACTTGCCATCACCGCTTCATCTCGCGAAGAAAAGGACCTTTACACCAAATTCGCGGATGAATTCTGGGAAAAGGTCAAGAAGGAAGTCAGCAACAAGGAAGTGGCATTTGGTCCCAAGAAATTCAAGATTGATCAACTGAGGGCGGAGTACCTACGCGGGATCGACATCGGACCCAAAGATATCGGCAAGGTTTGGCCATACGCCAAGGGTAATGCGGCGAACAACGCCCAGGGCGACGGAAGCCGGCCGTTCCTCGATCCAATCTGGCAGTTCTCGCTGATGCCAATTCTGCACAAGGAAGATCAGGAGAAAAAAGGCGCGGCGATGGCCTGGATCGACCAAAACCTCAAACAATTCATGACGATGATCGACCAGCGGCCGAATCATCCGCCGATCCCCGGCTTTTTCCCGATCGCCTCTCCCGGCAAGATCATGTTCCGAACCTACGATGGCATTTATTGCCTCGCGACGCGCGATGACGCTAGTCAGACGCCGCCAGTTAAGGCGGGCGAGTTGCTCTGGGTTCGCGAGTGTAAACACAGCTTGTATTCGATGGTTCGCGAAGGGCACGCCCGCAACCAGATCGACACGCAGTGGAAGAATTTCTACGTGCAACAAGGGCCGCTCGGCATCTTCTTCGAGAACGGTTTGATCGGTTCGCTCAGCCACGACGGCACGCTTGTTTATTTCGTCGATGACATCGCGATGCCGCCCCACCCGCAACATCAGATGCAGTTCGGTTTCAACGGGCAGCAGATGATGTTCGGCCAGACGTTCCAGGACATGGTTCACCACAACGTCCTGCAGGCCGTCAATCTGGAAACGGGCAAACTCGTCTGGATGGCCGGCGGTCGGGACAAAGAGAAGAAGGCTCCGCTCCCTCCGGGTGAAGTGGAAAAAGAAACCGCGCAAACCGTGCTTTCCGACGCCTTTTTCCTGGGAGCTCCCCTGGCGCTGGGGGGCAAGCTGTACGTGGTCATCGAGAAAGACAAGGAACTTCGGCTCATTTGCCTTGATCCATCTCGCTCGGACCCCGTTACCAAGCAGCCGGAACTGGTCTGGTCGCAGCCGCTCGGTTCGCCGAATACGGCAATGCCGTTCGATACGCTTCGCCGCATTCAGGGTATTTCCCTGGCCTACAGCGACAACACACTGGTGGTGCCGACCAACGCGGGTGCCGTGCTCTGCATCTACTTGCTTTCACACAGCATTATCTGGGCTCGCCCCTATCGGTTGACCCAGAACGCCGCTCCGAACGATCCAAATCAACCGCAGATCGGTCGCCGACCTTTTAACCAGCCGATCAATGCGAACCAGTTTCTGAATGCGGATCGCTGGCGTTCCTCGACCCCCATCATCATCAGCGGCAAGGTCGTTTTCACGGCTTACGACGCGAATTCGGTGATGTGCCTGAATCTTCGCGACGGGGAGATCCTCTGGGAAGTTACCCGTGGATCCGATGATCTGTACATTGGCGGCGTCCACGACAACAAAGTGATCGTGGTTGGTAAGAACTCCGTCAAGTTCCTCGATCTTAATAAGGGAACCGCCTTGGGGATGGTGAACACCGGCATCCCATCGGGTGTCGGCACGGCCAGCAACGACGTTTATTTCCTGCCGATCAAACCGTCCCGCGACAATCCCGAGCCGGAGATTCTGTCGATCGATGTGAAGGAAATGAAAGTAATCGCCCACACGCGGTCGCGCAAGAAAGTCCCAACGGGTAATCTGGTATTCTTCGACGGTGCTGTCTTCTCACAGACGGCATTTAACATCACGTCGTTCCCTCAATTGAACCTCAAGATTGAAGAAGCCAAGAAGCGTTTGGCCGCCAATCAGAACGATCCGATCGGCCTGGCGGATATGGGCGATCTCTGGCTCGACGACGGCAAACTGACCGAGGCGATCGACGCGTACAACAAATGCCTCGCCAATAATCCGAACGCCGATACGAAATCCAAGGCCCGCGAGAAACTGTACGACTCGATCACCGAACTCTTGCAGCAGAATTTCAACAGCGGCGAGAAGATGCTCGATCAGTACAAGGAGCTTTGCAACGTCGAAATCGGTGCCGATCTCGACCCGCTCAAGAAGCAGCAACTCGCCGATGAGGAACTCCGCCGCAAGTCGAATTACTTCTGCCTGATCGCCAAGGGGAAGGAAAGTCAGGGCAAGCTCGTCGAGGCCTTCGAAAATTACATGTCCTTCGGCACGCTGACCGGCAACAAGGAACTCGTCAGCGTGATCGATCAGCCCAATACGTTCGCCCGGCCGGACGTCTGGGCGCGAGGCCGGATCAACCACATGCTGGACAAGGCGACGCCCGAACAGCGGAAACCGCTCGAAGCTCGGGCGGCCACTGAATGGGAGGCAGTCAAAAAATCGAGCGACCTCGAAAAGCTCCGCGGCTTTGTCCGCATCTTCGGCACCCGCTTCGCTTCAGGAAATGAGGCCCGCCTGATGCTGGCCGAGAAGCTGATTGCCACCAACAACGAGGAAGATTTCCGCGACGCGGAGAACATTTTGCTGAGCCTGAAGGGGCTCGAAGAGCCGCTCTATGCCGCCCAGGCAACCGAAGTGCTCGCCCGACTCTACATTCGCAAGGGCTTGCTGGACGACGCAATGGGCCTTTACAGCGACCTGCACCGGAACTTCGCCAAGATCACCATCCGCGACAACAAGACGGGCGACGACTATTTCAACGATTTGATCACCGACAAGAGATTCCTCCCCTATATCGAGCCGTTGCGGCAAAGCTGGATGAACACCAAGTTCAAGGCCAGCGAAGTCAATCAGTTCCAGGGGAACCAGCAACCACAATCGTTCACGATCACGCCCGAAGGCGAATCGATCCCCTTCTTTAACCGCCACAAAATCGTCATGGACATGATGTTCCAAGGAAGCGCGATGTGGGTGCTAAAGGTGGTCGATCGCATCACCGGCGAGGAACGCTTCCGTTCACAGCCGATGACCGCCCCGCAATATATCTGGAACTACCCGCAGACGAACAACCATCGATTCGCGCAGATTCGTGGGCACTTGCTCATCCTGAATTTGAATCACATGGTCTACGCGTTCGATTTGGCGGACAGGAAAAAACTCTGGGAATACAACCTGTTTGGCAAGACACCGATGCCGAACATCTACCCGGTCCGAACCGAAAACGAATCCGACGGCGTTCGGCTCTATTATCAGGACGGCTGGACACAAAAAGTCGGGCAGGTGGGCGTGATTGAATCTTCCTACGTTTGCCTCATCACCCGCGATGGGCTGGCCGCGCTCGATCCCGCCAAGGGGACCGTGCTCTGGACCAAGTCAAATGTCTCTCCGCGTGTGCAATTGATGGGCGATGAGAACTTCGTTTTCGTCTTCGAATCGAACAACGAAGGCGGAGTTACCTCGGCCCGCGCGGTCCGAGCGAGCGACGGAGTTGAGGTTCAAATTCAAGATTCGTCACAGGTGTTCTCCAACATCAAGAAATCAAAGACCGCCGGCCGCCGGGTTCTCGTTCTCGACGAGAAGTCCGACAAGAAGTCGATGCGTCTTTACGACATCTTGACCGGCAAGGACGACTGGAAAAAAGAGATCGACGGCAATGCCGTCCTGCTCCGTTGCGAAGACCCGAATCTAACGGGTTACGTCTCGGATAAGGGCGACGTCGCGATCTTCAGCGTCAAGGATGGTAAGGAGATTTTCTCCGGGAAGCTCGACTCGAAGAAGCTGACCCAGCACATGGATAAAGTCGAGAACGCTGTCCTTCTGACCGATCGGGATCGATTCTTCGTGGTTCTCAATCGGCCACTGGAAAACAACAATAACGTCAACTACAACCCCAGCCTCACGCCCGGTATACGGACCTTGCGAGTGAACGGGCACATCTACTGCTTCGACCGAACCACCAAGAAGCGCCTCTGGGTTTCCGAAGAGCAGTTCGAGAATCAGCAGATCATTCTCGACCAGTTCCAGGATTTGCCGATTGTCATAGGGGCGCACTGGTACAATCGGATCAACAACGGAGTATTTGAAGGCAACGGCCTACGTGTTGTCGCCCTCGATAAGCGATCAGGCAAGGCTCTCTTCCGCAAGGAAGTTCCTCCGGCAGGGCCGTTCCATGCTCTGAATACCGATCCGAAAACGGGCACGGTGGAACTGATTCGCTCCGACATGCGAATCCGCTTCACCCCGGACGACGGCAAGCCAGCCAGCTCGACGGGCGGAACCCCGACTGCCGCAGTGACGCCTGTTCAGCCGATCCAACCTTTTGCACAACCCATTCGAGCCATCAGACAACCGATATTGCTTCCCGTAAATCCATGACGTAACTCTTTTCCCGGCGGAGACTTGACTCACAGTCTTCGCCGGGGTTATAATTGAGTTAGTGGCAACGAAGCCCTTCCTTCAGACTCGCCTTTGTCGATTTGTCCTCCCGGCTGCCGCCTTCCTCCACTCTCCGAAGCATTCCACCGAGCGAAAATGGGCAAACTTTGCCTGTGAAGTTTCGGTGAGTCGTTCGTCTTAATTAAAATGGAATCCCCGTTCCGTGGAGACCCGTCATGTTTCGAGTTCAGTGCGCGCTTGGCCTGTTGACCGCTTCTTTGATCACCGCACCCGCCGCCTTGCGCGCGGATGAAGTGCCGGTCGATGTTCAGGCGTCCATCCAGAAGGGCTTGAACTGGCTGGCGAAAGCTCAAAGCAAGGAAGGGAGCTGGGAAGCGAACGGCAACCAGTATCCGACGACCATGACCGGCCTCGCTGGCATGTGCTTCCTCATGGAAGGGAGCACGGTCAAGGAGGGGAAATACAGCGACCAGATTCGCCGCGCCCGCGACTGGTATCTGAAGCGATCGCAGCCGAACGGCATGCTCGGCAACCCGAACAATCAAACCGAGACCGGCCGCTACATGTACGGCCAGGGTTTCGGCACCCTCTTTCTCTCCTGCGTCTATGGTGAGGAAGACGACGAAAAGAAGCGCAAGGAACTTGAAAAGTTGCTGACAAAAGCGGTTCTGTTCATCTGCCAGGCCCAGACTGATCGTGGCGGTTGGGGCTATGTCTCCGCCAAAGACGGCGGCGGTTTCGATGAAGGTTCCGTCACTATCACCCAGTTACAGGCTCTCCGGGCCGCTCGTAATGCCGGTATCCATGTTCCCAAGGTAACCGTCGACAAGGCCGTCAAGTACCTCAAGGATTGTACCACGCCGAAGGGTGGGATTATCTACAGCTTGGCCCACGGCCAACCGGTCAACGGCGGCGAGCGTCCTCCGCTGACAGCGGCCGCGGTTGCTTGCTCGTTCAGTGCGGGCGACTACAACTCCGAATACGCGAAGAAGTGGATCAAGTTCTGTAAAGAGAATATCCCCTTTGGTAAGGGGCGTCTCGCTCACGACGAGTACCAGAACTACTACTTTTCGCAGTGCATGTATAGCCTAGGCGACGAAGGGTATAAGAAGCTCTTCCCCGACGACAAAGACCCGATGCTCTGGTCCACCTTCCGCAAGAACATGTTTGAGTATCTCAAGAATGGGCAGAGTCAGGATGGTTCCTGGGGCCAAGGCGGCATTGGCACGGTTTATACGACCTCGATCAATTTAACGATTTTGCAGCTGGAGAACGGCACCCTACCGATCTACCAGCGTTAATGTTAAACTTTGCGGCTTGCGTAGTCTGTACGTTGGCCGTTACAGTCAATCGAAAGCTCCCGCCGATCAATTCGGTGGGGCTTTCTGATTTGTGAAGACCGTTTTTTCCAACCTTCATTCCCTTTTTCGAGAAACGCATGACTCAGGCGAACGCAACCGAGATGGGCCACAGTGACATCCAGGCCATGGAGAAACTGAAGACGGCCTTCGAAAGCATCAAGAAGCAGCTTTCTCGCGTCATCGTCGGCCAGGATCAGGTCATCGAGGAACTGTTGATCGCCATGTTCAGCCGAGGCCACTGCATCCTGGAAGGTGTGCCTGGCCTCGCCAAGACCCTTATGATCTCGACGCTGGCCAAGTGTCTTTCGCTCGATTTCAGCCGCATCCAGTTCACCCCCGACCTCTTGCCGGCCGACATCACCGGCACGGAAGTAATCGAAGAGAACCGCTCGACCGGTGCCCGCGAATTCAAGTTCATCCCCGGCCCGATCTTCGCCCATGTGATTTTGGCTGACGAAATTAACCGTACTCCTCCCAAGACCCAAGCGGCCCTTCTCGAAGCCATGCAGGAACGGCAAACCACCGTCGGCCGCGTCCGCCATAAGCTCTCGAATCCGTTCTTCGTGCTGGCGACCCAGAACCCGATCGAGCAGGAAGGTACTTATCCGCTGCCCGAAGCCCAACAAGATCGCTTCATGTTCAAGGTCTTCGTGAAGTACCCGACCTTCAAGGAAGAGTTCGAGATCGCTCGACGGACGACTGCGATCAATTTCGAAGAGCCGACCCCGGTCCTCAGCGGCGAGACGATCATCGAATTGCAAAACCTCGTTCGCAAGGTGCCAGTGACCGATCACGTGATTCAGTACACCTTGGCCCTGGTACGGCAAACCCGCATCACCGAACCGGGCACGCCGAAGTTCATTCGCGAGTGGCTGTCGTGGGGTGCCGGCCCGCGTGCCGTGCAGAACTTGATTATCGGTGCCAAGGCTCGCGCATTGCTCTACGGTCGCGCTCATGTGCAGACGGAAGACATCCAGGCATTGGCCCTGCCGGTGCTGCGTCATCGGATTCTCACCAACTTCACGGCGGCATCGGAAGGCGTCACGACCGACACGGTCGTGAAGAAGCTCATCGAGGAAACACCGAGCCGTGAAGGCGATCTTCAAAAGGACGAGCGGTTCCGCAAGATCTTCGCCAGCTAGTTGTGTGTGATTGGATCATCGATCCGAGCATTCGAGCCCGAGTTCTCGGATCGATGAATGATTCGCCATCATCGATTCACCATTACCAAATAACCACCGGCAACCATGGCTAAGACCGACCGCGAGGATCCGAAGCGATTCCTGCATCCCAAGACGATTGCCCGCATTTCGAGCCTGGACGTCCGGGCTCAGCAAGTGGTCGAAGGATATATCTCCGGCTTGCATCGCAGCCCGTTCTTTGGGCATTCGGTCGAGTTCGTCCAGCATCGCGAATACGTGCCGGGCGACGACATCCGCTATCTCGACTGGAAGGCCTGGTCGAAAACCGACAAGTTCTTCATCAAACAGTTCGAAGCGGAAACCAACACCCGCACGCAAATCGTCGTTGATGTCAGCGAATCGATGCACTACGGTCGCGGGCCGCTGAACAAGTACGAGTACGCTTGCACGGCCGCGTCGTGTCTGGCGTACCTGCTTATGAAGCAGCAAGATTCCGCCGGTCTGCTTGCCTTCGATTCCGATGTTCGACAGATGCTTCCATCACGGTCCTCGCAAAGCCACCTCGATGCGTTCATACGCACCTTGCACGTGAGCAAGCCGAAAGAAAAGACGGACATCTTCAAGATCTTGCGCCGTGTCACGGAGGCGACGCCGCAGCGCGGCATGGTGCTGATTTTCTCCGACCTGCTCGTCGATCGCGAACCCTTGATCAAGGGGCTCGAAATGCTCCGCCATCGCCGTCAAGACGTGATGGTCTTCCACATTCTCGACGACGACGAACTGACTTTCCCCTTCTCGGGAACGACGCGTTTCGAAGGGCTTGAGGATCTGCCTCACTTGCTCTGCGATCCCAAGTCGCTGCGAGACGGCTACCTCGAGGCGCTCGAAGAGTATCTGGTCGAAGTTCGCCGCGGCTGTAGCAAACTGGGTATCGATTATTCCATCGTGCGAACCAGCGATTACCTCGACGCCATCCTGTCGCGGTTCTTGCACCATCGCATGTCCCTGCGGGGTCCGGCCAAGACCCGTGCCCAGGGGTGAGATTTTGTGGCGACAAGCTTTCAGCTTGTCGAAACGAAGTTCGACAAGCTGGAAGCTTGTCGCCACAAACGAGTCGACGTTCGTAAAGTTCCAGGCAACCGGGTTTATCCTCATTGAGATGACTTCATGCTGGCAAGCTTGATCTTCCTGAACCCGTTTACCATGATTATTGGCGGCGCGTTGATCGCTTCACCGATTATCATCCATTTGATCAACCGCATGCGCTTCAAGCGCGTCCGCTGGGCGGCGATGGAGTTTCTCCTCAAAGCACAGAAACGCAGCCGGCGGCGGATGATCATCGAACAGTTGATCTTGCTTCTCTTGCGAATCCTGCTGGTCGTCCTGATCGCGGTACTGCTCTCCCGCTTGATCGAGAAAAAGGAAGATAAGCAGAACGAATCCCAAGGCGAGAATCGGCCGCCGCCGGCTCTCACCCGCCATGTGATCATCGTTGACGACTCCGCCAGCATGGCCGACCGCTTCAAAATCGTGGGAGGAGCCGACGACGGCAAGGAGTCGACGGCCGCCGATCGCGCCAAGAAGAACATCAAGGAAGTCATCATCGGTTCGGTGAAGGACGACAACCGCAATCCGCATGAATTCTTCATCATTAGGACTTCGAATCCGAAGAAGCCCGAGAACTTCGGACTTCTGAATGAAGAGTCAAGGAGCAGGATCACCGATTTCATTGATAAGGACTATGTCCCTCAGCTCTTCCACTTTGGCTACCAGCCCGCTCTGGAGGCTGCCCAGACCATTTTCAAGGAAGATAAGACGATCAACCTGGCGCTGCACATCGTCGGCGATTTCCGTGAAAAGGATTGGAACGAGTCGACCAAAGACACCCTGGCGAAGTATTTCGAGTATTTCGAGACCGCCAAGATCAATGTCACATTGCATGACGTGATCGCGCCACGCCGTGAGACCGACAAACCGGTGATCGCCAGCGACAATCTCGCGATCGTCGAGTTCGTGCCGGAAAGCCGGGTGGTTCTGAAAAACGTCCCGGTGGAGTTCAAGGTCACCGTCGCCAACTACAGCGGTAGCGACAAGCAGGGCGTTCAAGTCAAAGTGATGGTGAACGATAAAGAACAACAGGATGGCAGCGTGGTGTTCGACCACATTCCCGCCAATGGCACCGCCACCAAGTACGCCGTGTTTTCCTTCAGTTTGCCGGCGAACACGAAGAATGAAAAAGAAAAGGAAGATGGCGTCCGCTTTGGCAACATGAAGCTCGTCACCGCCCGGATCGATAAACAGACCACCGGTCTGGCCATCGACGACTTGCATTACACCGTCGTTGAAGTTCGCGAAAAATTGCACATCTTACTGGTCGATAATCGGGAAACAGAACGCTTTACCGAGAATTCTGAATCGTTCTACCTCTGGAAATCACTCTCGACCGGCAACGACGCGTACGAGGTGCAGATCGCGACTGCTGCCCAGATGGAGAAGATGAATCTGCAGACGTTCTCCGCGATTGTGCTCTGCGACATCCCTCTTCTAAGTCCCCTGGGAGTTGACAAGCTCGATGCATTCTTGGCCGCGGGCGGCGGTGTAGGCTTCTTCATGGGGCCATCGATCGACAAACCGACTTTTTACAATGACGTGCTCTGGAAAGATGGCAAGGGCATGTTCCCTTTGCCGCTGTTGGAAATCGCGAACAAGGACAAGAAACCCGAAGAGCTATCAAAGATCCAGATCGAACAACGCTTCTCGCCCTATCGAAAATTGCTCGTCCGCAAGGACATGCGGAAGCACCCGGCCATGGAACTGTTCTCCGGCGAAACCCGGCGGCAGGAGAATCCGGACCTGAAGAACTACAACCTCTTCTTCAGCGTCGCCTTCGCTCGCTACTATCTGGTCGATCAGCCGCGCTGGAAGCCGGGCGTGGACGTGCAGACCTTGCTGTACCTCCCCAATTACCGCGACATCCGCGCCTTTGAAACGCCGACCAAGAACCTGCTCAAGAAGCTGCGTGAAATCACGGACCCGGACACGCGGGTCAAGCCGCTCGAGCAGAAGATTGCCGAGACCAAAGAAGAGGCCAAGCGCGAAGAGTTGGAAAAACAGCTCGCCAGCGTGAAGGCCGAAATGGCCAAGTTTGCCAAGTATCAGAAGCATGTAAAAGAAAACGCGGACATCATCAGCAATACCGTCGGCCGTTTCGATAACCCGCTCTACAAGCTGGCGGATTGGATCGAGAACCTGCTCGAAAACCCCGGTGAACCGAACGCGGTGCCGGCGGTTCCGAGCATGATCGAGTTCTGGCAGTTTCCGGAGTTGAGCGAACTCAAGACCGAGTTCCAGCAATTGCTGGATGTCATCAAGTTCGGCGACCCGTTCTACGTGGCGAAACAATATAAGAACGGCCGCGTGCTCGCTTTCATGGGCTCCGCGGGATCGTCCGGTCCCGAGGGTCGTTTCTGGAATTCGCACGACGAATTCGGCGGCGGCTACTTCCCGCTTCTGATGAAGAAGAGCTTGCTCAGTTACCTCACCTTGTCTGGCGGCAGTGGTTTCGACATGCCGCTCGGCAAATCGTGGGAGTTCGATTTCGAACGCGCAGCCTACGATCCCACCGTGCAAATCTGGCGCGTTTACGGTGAGATTCAGCCTTCGACGGAACTGACCGAGGAAAAAGCGGTCGTCAAGAATGATGACGGCGGCTCAAAGATCATCGAGGGGGGTGGTGCTCGCATGCTCTGGAAATTCACTGAGGGCACAAAGCCGGGCGTCTATCTCTTCGAATTCAAGAAGACCTGGGCTGGTCGAAATCGCCTTGGCTGTATCTTGGCCTGCTCGTCGTCTTGATCCTGGAACAGGCCTGGGCGGTGCGGTTGAGCTTCCATGTGCGGGAGAACGCCGGCCCCAACATCCCGCGGCCGTTGTCGCGCGGGCCGATTGTGGCTTGAGGAATTCAATGGACGCCTCAAGCGATGCGAACTTTTCGTAGGACGGCCTTCCTTGGCCGTCCATGTTCAGCCGGACGGCCAAGGAAGGCTGTCCTACGAAGTAGAAGAAAAGACCTCACGCGGAGCGTGAGGATTACATTAGGTTAGGTAAGAGATCGCCAAACGAACCCGGACGGATTTCCATGCGGACGACGACCATGCTCAGAACACTCGGCCTGTCTGTCATCTTCTGCTTGCTCGGCGGAACGCCGCTCTTCGCGCAGCGAGAACTTACCGTCACGGTTGAACTCAACAAGAAAGTGGTTCTGCGCACCCAGTACACCGACGACGGCACGCAAGGTCCCGTCGATGTTTGGCGTTATATCCTGCAAAAGGAACCGGCCCAGGAACCCGAGAATCCGGAGATCAAGGCCAAGGAAAATAATCCGCTGCAGGCCTATCTTCGCGGCGACATCGTACTCCGCATCGACGAGAAAGATGGCGGAACGATTGGCCGAGCCGATCTGAAAGAATTGTCTCTGATCCGCAAACTGGATAGCACGCAAAAATGGTATCTCGAATCGCCCGAAGTCTATCGGACGGCATTCGCTGCCGGGCTCTCGGATACCCATGAAACCGAGACGTATTACAAACGGCTCGAAGATCCGTTCCTAGTTCCGAACATCAGCAAATCGTTGTCAAATTACACTTGGGTCACCGGCGGGCAATACCAGGGTTGGTACTGGTGGTACGTGCTGGTCCCCGTGCTCTTGATCGCCGCGTTCTTCGTGGCCTGGATGTACATCAAGGATTCCAAGAGCATTAGTTGGTACTTCTCCGTGCCG
The DNA here is from genome assembly GCA_021413475.1 of Planctomycetota bacterium. Lineage (GTDB taxonomy): Bacteria > Planctomycetota > Planctomycetia > Gemmatales > Gemmataceae > JAIOQJ01. The sequence continues at coordinate 19,348 of JAIOQJ010000638.1, forward strand.
CTGGCGCTCATGCGGCTCACATTGTATGGATTGATTGCCTACATGTTCTTATTGCCGACCGTGAAGGAAACACGTGTCTGGAAGCCGAAGATTCCGCCGATGCTCCAGAAAAATTCGCGAGTGGTCGTCGTCCTGGACGTTTCCGAGAGCATGTCGATCAGCGACGATCCGCTGTCTGCCTCGAATCGCCGTACTCGCTTGCAACGGGTCGTCGAGCTAATCTCCGACGAACGTCTCGCGTTCATGAAGAAGTTGCTCGAAAACAACCCCGTTTATGTCTATCGCTTCGCCTCCCAGTTCGATACGGAAGCGAACGCCTTCCAAACGGTCAAGGCTTCCGAGGGGGGCGTCGAGAAGTTGGTGATGAAG
>JAIOQJ010000639.1 GCA_021413475.1 Planctomycetota bacterium
CTCGCGAGTTGCAAACCCTTTCTTTTGCCCAATAATTGAGCATTCCGCTCGCAAAAACCCTTCCCACAAACGAGATTCTCGTTCCCAGCGTCGGGAAAATCGAAAAGCCGAAAGAATAACAAATTTCTACTGATGATCGCCAAGCACGACGCCCCTATAACTCTTTTGGTTACTTCGCTCAAATTTCGATCCCCGGACGATCTTTGTGCGGACGTTGATGGCATTTGATTTGCAATTAGTGAGGACGCTTCTGTCCACATTGTTGGTCATCGCAGAGAGGAGAGAAGAACTTGGCAGCGATCTTCTCGCGCGGCTTTGACGCGAAGGTCCGTAACGCGGCGGTTGGCCTCACCCTGGGGACCATCCTCTTCGTTGGCGGGTTTTACTATTACGCCTATCCGCAATACACACGCGTCGGTTATCAACCGGAACAGCCGGTGCCGTTCTCGCACCAACTTCACGTCGGCCAGGTTGGCATGGATTGCCGTTATTGCCATCAACACGTGGAAGACTCGAAACATGCCAGCATCCCGAATACCCAGGTGTGCATGAACTGCCATAATGGGGTCGATGCCGGCAAGGCGAACGTTAAAGCGAACAGCCCGCTCTTGTCGCAGCTTCGCGAGAGTTGGAAGTCGAATAATCCTGTCGAGTGGCGACGTGTCCACAAACTACCTGAATTCGCGTTCTTCGATCATTCGATCCACGTCAATCGCGGCGTCTCCTGCTTCAACTGCCATGGCCAAATTAACGAGATGAAGGTCGTCTATCACGCCAAATCGTTGACGATGGGCTGGTGCCTCGATTGCCACCACCATCTTGATGAAGCGTTGCGGCCTCGGACGCAAGTGTTCAACCCGCTCTGGAATGGCGACGGCGGCAAGAGCAAGCAGGAAGTCAGCAACGATCTGAAGAAGATCCTCGGCGTCAATCCGCCGTCGCATTGCGGAGGGTGCCACCGATGAGTCAATCGACGACAAACATTTGGCGCGGCCTGGACGATCTCGCGGAGACTCCGGAATTCAAGACATTCGCCGCCAAGGAATTCCCGGGTTTCGCAAACGTCTACGAGAGCCTCGGCGAAGCCGAACTAGTCGGCGAGCCGCAAGAACTCGCGAACACCCCCGCTCTGAATCGTCGGCAGTTCGTGGCCCTGTCCGCGGCCGCTCTCGGTCTCGCGGGTCTAGCGGGCTGCCGTCGGCCCGATTTGCAGATTCTCCCTTACTCGCACACGCCGGAATTTGTCGTTCCCGGCATCCCGCTTTATTACGCGACGAGCATGCCGCGACCGGGCGGTTGCACGCCGATCCTGGTCGAGAGCCACGAAGGTCGGCCGACGAAGATCGAAGGAAATCCCCAGCATCCGGCGAGCATGGGCGCGACCGATGTGCATTCGCAAGCGTCGATTCTCGATCTCTATTCGCCCGATCGCTCTCGTGAAGTGTTACGGCGCAACAAGGAAGATCAGCTTATACCCAAATCGTGGGAAGAGTTCGACGACTTCGCTCCGAAGCATTTTGCCGCCTTGAAGAAGCAGGAAGGCGAAGGACTCAGTTTCCTCGTCGAGGATCAACCCTCACCCGCGTTGCGGTTGCTGCGCGAACATTTGAAAGAGACGTTCCCGAAAGCGACGTGGCACGTCTACGAGCCGATCAGCACAGAAAACAGCCGTGAGGCAACCAAAACCTCCTACGGCACACCGCTCGTTGCCAACTATTTGTTCAAGAACGCCTACCGGATCGTTTCGCTTGACTGCGATTTCCTCGGGTTGGACGGCAACGAGATCCCGAATTCACGCGGCTTCGCTGAACTGCGGCGTGATCCGCATCTTCGCCACCTGTTTGGCGGCGGCCACAAGCACGATCACAAAGGGCATGACCACAAGGAAGAAAAACACGATCCGGCGGATGAGGTCAGCCGGCTCTACATGCTCGAGAACAGCTACACGACGACCGGCACCCTGGCCGATCATCGCCTGCGGATTCCGGCGGCCCACATCGTCGATTACGCGATTTCCTTGGCGCGTGAAATCGTATCGTTCGAAGGTGTGAAAGTCGATCTTGCCATCAAGGAGGCTCTCAACAAAGCGCCCGCACCTGGCGTGCTGCTGCCGGCAAAATGGATCAAGGAAGTTGCCGCCGATCTGGTTGCGTTCAAGAGCAAAGGCCTGGTCCTCGCGGGAAACCGCCAGCCGCCGTTGGTTCACGTTCTCTGCCAATTCATCAACGAAGCCCTTGGGAACACGGGCAAGACGGTCGAATATCGACCGCTGGCCGAGGACGTGCCCGCGACCATCAGTGAATTGCACAAGGCGATCGAAGCGGGCAATGTGAAGACCCTCGTGATCGTTGGGGGCAATCCGGTTTACAACATGCCGGCCGACTTGAACCTTGGCAGCGTGCCGACGATTGTTCGACTCGGCCAGTTCGTCGACGACACGTCCGAGAAGGCCACCTGGCACCTTCCGCAAGCACATTATCTCGAATCGTGGGGCGACGCCGAGACCGCCGATGGCACTTATTCGATCATTCAGCCCTTGATTGCACCGCTCCACGGCGGGCGTTCCTTGCTGGAACTCCTCATCCTGATCAGCGGCTACGACAGGGCGTCGAGTTACTCCGAAGCGAAATCGAAAGTCTACTCGCTCCTGCAAAAATCGTTCGCCAAACGGGCCGGCACCGAAGACGAACTGGCGTTCAAGCGTTTTATTCACGAGGGATTCGTCGCGAAAAGCGACCGCAAGGTGGTCAAGCCAGAGTTTGCCGTCGCCGCAGTGGTCAAGGCGATCAGTGCTTACAAGCCTCCACGGACGATCTCCGACAAGAACATCGAGATCACCTTCCAGCCCGATTACAGCCTCTATGACGGCCGATACGCCTGGAACGGTTGGTTGTTGGAACTTCCCGATCCGCTCACGAAACTCGTCTGGGACAACGCGGCACTTGTCAGCCAAAAGACCGCGGAGGTTCTCAAACTTAAGCATGGCGACTTCCTCGAAATCGAGGCGAACGGCACGTCGATCAAGATCCCGACGTTCATTATGCCAGGCCAGGCCGACTGGTCGGTGACGTTGCCGCTCGGTTATGGCAAGCTACGACCGAGCCGGGTGGCCGACGGCGGGGGCTTCAACGTCTACCCACTTCGCACGTCCAAGGCGATGGGCTTCGCGACGGCGGCCGTCACGAAGGCGGGAGGCCATTTCGATCTGGTGACAACCCAGGAACATGGCACGATCCCGAAAGATAAGGACCACGAGATCATTCAGGACTTCACGCTTGCGGATTACGAGAAACGCTTGCACGCCCATGAGCACTCCGCAGTCGAAGAGGGCGAGGGTGGGAAGAAAGAAGGCGGGCACGAGCATCATGTCGACGATCCGAAGTCTCGCTTCCAGTGGGGCTACGATGAATCGAGCTACAAGAGTGCCGGTCGTCGGATGCGCGATATCAAGAAAATCGCTCTCGCCACCGCTCAGGACCTTTCGTTCCCGCAACGGCTCGACGGACACATGCAATGGGGCATGGTGATCGATCTCAACACCTGCACCGGCTGCTCCGCTTGCGTGGTTGCGTGTCAAGCGGAGAACAACATCCCGATCGTCGGCAAGGGTGAAGTGAAACGTAACCGCGAGATGCACTGGATCAGCCTGCATCGTTACTTCATGACGAAAAAGGACGAAGTGACCGGCGGCCTGGAATCACCGCCCGCCGAGGATCCCCGCATCGTCACTCAGCCGATGATGTGCCAGCAATGTGAGGCAGCCCCTTGCGAATCGGTCTGTCCGGTCAATGCCGCCGTCCACTCGCCGGAAGGACTGAACCTGCAAGTTTACAACCGATGCATCGGTACTCGTTACTGCTCGAATAACTGCCCGTACAAGGCCCGCCGATTTAACTGGTTCGATTTCAACAAGCGGCGGCTCGACGAGTTGCGGGTTCCCACTCCGTTCTCGGAAGCGGGGACACCGGAAACGTTGAAGATGCAGAAGAACCCCGAAGTCACCGTCCGCATGCGCGGCGTTATGGAAAAATGCACTTACTGCATCCAGCGGATCGAACGTGCCAAAATTGGTTCCAAGGTGCTGGCAATCAAGGCCGGGGCCGACAAGATCGACGCGGCACCGCCGGCCGATCCTTTCAAGGCTGGTTTCGATATCCGCACTTACGACGGGGGCAATCGCGTCATCGTGCCGGATGGAATCATCACCACGGCATGTGCTCAAGCCTGTCCGACCGGGGCCATCGTGTTCGGCAACGTTCGCGACGAACGCAGCAAGGTCCACAAGCTCAAGAATGTCGAAGGCGGGCCCGATTATCTCGTTCTTGGCAGCTTGAACACGAAGCCGCGGACCAGCTACCTGCCGCGACTACGCAATGTGAATCCGAAGATGACGGCGAAGGAGGGCCATTCGTGAGCGTCACCCATGCCCACCCAGTTACTGATGGCGATCCCGAACTCGCGCGTTTCGACGCGCGCATTCCCTGGGTCGAGCCGGCCCATCAGAACTTCAATCAAGTGACCGAGACGATTGCCTCGGTCACGGAAAATGCGCAGCCATCGTGGTGGTGGCCAACGTTCATGCTTTGCGTCGCGCTACTAGCCGGCGGCGTCATGGCGGCCACTTACTTGATCTCGACGGGCGTCGGCGTCTGGGGTTCGAACATCCCCGTCGGCTGGGCCTTCGACATCACCAACTTCGTTTTCTGGATTGGCATCGGCCACGCGGGGACGCTGATTTCCGCGATTCTTTTCCTGTTTCGCCAAAAGTGGCGCACCGCCATTAACCGTTACTCCGAGGCCATGACCCTCTTCGCAGTGTTATGCGCCGGCGTCTATCCCGGCATCCACGTCGGCCGTTTCTGGTACGCCTGGTTCATGTTCCCGCTGCCAAACGCGAACCACATCTGGCAGAACTTTCGTTCGGCCCTCTGCTGGGATCTGTTCGCGGTCTCGACTTATTTTACCGTCTCGGTCTTGTTCTGGTACACCGGCCTTATCCCCGATCTTGCCACACTCCGCGAACGGGCGACATCGAAATACCGCAAGCTCGTTTTCGCGTTCCTGTCGTTCGGCTGGCGTGGTTCAACCCGGCACTGGCGGCATTACGAAATTGCCTACTTGTTGCTCGCCGGCTTCTCGACGCCGCTGGTGCTCTCGGTTCACTCGGT
>JAIOQJ010000640.1 GCA_021413475.1 Planctomycetota bacterium
GCCGTGAAGATTCATCGTCGCACGTTTTTGCGTACCGCCAGTGTCGCGATTGGTCTGCCATTGTTCGATGCCATGCTGCCGATTGGCCTGGGGGCCGAGCAAAAGGCGGAGGGGTTGCGATCGAAGCGGATGATCCTCATCGGCCGTGGGCTGGGCTTGCACACGCCGTTTCTCTTTCCCGAAAAAGCGGGGAAGGATTACGAGGTCACTCGTTACCTGAAACCGTTGCAAGAGCATCGCGATCAGTTCACCGTGTTTTCCGGCATGTCGCACCGCGGCTATGGTGGCGGGCACGGCACGGAGGCGGGGCTCTTCACGGGTGTTGGGCCCGAAGGGATGCGGCCGGGCGATTTGCGGAATACCATTTCGCTCGATCAGGAAGTCGCGTCGAAACTCGGCGGCGAGACACGCTTCGCGTCGCTCACGCTCGGCGGCGGCGATCTTTCATGGAATCGCAAGGGGGTCAAAGTGCCCTCGGAATCGTCCGCTTCCAAGGCCTTCAAGGCGATGTTCATCGACGGCACCCCGGCGGAAGTGGCCCGTGAAATCCAGAAGATCGAGACCGGCCACAGCATTCTCGATGGTGTGCGTGAACAAGCTCGCACGCTGAGCAAGACACTCGGACCGGCCGACCGCGACCGGCTCGATCTGCTGCTCACGTCAATTCGCGAAGCGGAGCAACGTCTGCAACAGGACCAGGCCTGGGTAAAAATGCCGAAGCCAAAAGTATCGGCCAAGCCCGTCACCGATGACCATACCACTGATGGCAAGTTGCTCGAACGCGAACGGCAGTGGTACAATGTGGCCCAACTGGCACTGCAAACCGATTCGACACGGGTGATTTCCCTGCACCTTTACTCCCATGCCGAGCGATTGAGCATCGAGGGGGTTACGCTCACCCATCACGATGCGTCGCATCACGGGCAGGACGAAGTGAAGGTCCAACAGTTGGCGATTATCGAAGAGCACGAGATGAAACTCTTCGCAGAGTTCCTGGGCAAGATGAAGGGAGCCAACGACGGCGGCCGCACATTGCTCGATCAGACGGTTATCTGCCATGCCAGCAACCTCGGCAATGCGTCTGCTCACACCAACGACAATCTGCCGATCCTTCTCGCGGGCGGCGGCTTCAAACATGCCGGGCACCTGGCGTACGACCGCAAGAACAACAAGGACCTCTCGAACCTCCTCCTCCGCATGTTGCAGCAGATGGGAATCGAGGCCGACAAGTTCGGCAGCAGCACGGGCGTGCTCAGCGAGGTGTAGCCGCGATCGGTTTCGGCTCTCCTCTATTTTTGATCCGAAGGTGTTTGCACCACCAACTTCGACGGAAACTCCTTCGAGTGATACAGCCGTTGCGTGGCCTTCTTGAAGTCGGCCTCCTTGGCACTGTAGATATCCACGAACGTCTGCGGATTGCGATCGACGAGGGGGAACCAACTACTCTGCACTTGGATCATGACCTTGTGGCCGGCCCGGAAGGTGTGATACACGTCGGGTAGCGTGAATTTCACCGAGGTCGGCTTATCGGGCGTGAACGGCTCGGGCTTTTCGAGGCTGTTGCGGAACTTGCCGCGCATGATCTCGCCGCGGAGTAGTTGCTGAAAGCCGCCCATGCGGATGTCGCCGGGGTTCGGCTTCGGGTCAGGAAAGTCGTTGGGATAGACGTCGATCACTTTAACGATCCAATCCGAATCGGTGCCGCTGGTGGAGACAAATAAGTCTGCAACCATTGGGCCGGCCAGTGTGAGATCGTTCTTCAGTACATCCGTTTCAAAGACCAACACATCATCCCGCCGGGCCGCGAAGCGTTGGTCGGCCACCATGTAATCGGCCAACATGCGGATGCCAATCTTGTCGAAGTACGGCACCGGCTTGGCGGGGTCACTGACGTACTCGTCGAAAGTGCTCTCTACGTTGTCGCCGGGCGGCTCCTGCTGGAGCTTGCCTCGCGGGTGGAAATAGAACGTCTGCGGTTTCGTATCCTTGGGCGGCCAGGTCGCGTGTTCGTGCCATTTGTTGGTGCCGGTCTCAAAGGCCCAGGCCTTGGGGTGTTTGAAATCTCCCTTGCCTTTCAGATGAAATTCGAAGAAAGGGAGTTCGATCTTTTCGCGGTAGAACTCGGCATATTCTCGGCATCGAACCAACCGCCCACCGTGAGAATCGCCGGCTTGAGATTCTTCAAGTGCGGCCGCAGGTTGCGGACTTTCCAGAACTCGTCGTAAGTTCCGTGCGTCATCAACTCTTTCCAGAAGGGGATCGTCCCCTTGAAATGCTTGGCATCGGCATTCGCCAACGGCCCCATCCGCAAGTAGAAATCGTAAGCGTCGGGCGTGCCGTGGGCGTAAAGTGCCGGCGGCGTCATGTGCAGCCCCTTGCGCGCATGACCCTGGATCGGCGCGTAGAAGAACCCGTGCATCAGGAAGAAGGCCCCGTTGTGGTGCCAATCATCGCCGACGAACCAATCCATGATCGGTGCCTGCGGCGCGACGGCCTTGAGGGCCGGGTGAGCATCGATCATCCCCGCCGCGACCAGCCAGCCCCGGTAGGAGGTGCCATAGTGCCCGGCCTTGCCGTTATTGTTGGGGACTTTGTTCAACAGCCAATCGATGGTGTCAAAGGTGTCGGAACTCTCATCAACATCCTGCGGCGTCTTCTTGTTGGGATTGTGCGGCCGCATGTTGATGTACGTTCCCTCCGACATCCAACGCCCGCGGACGTCCTGATAGACGAAGATATACCCTTCTTTGCCAAAGAACGGCGACGGCCCCAGGTCGTTCGGATATTGGTCCACCCCATAAGGCCGCACACCCGACTGCGTCCGAATCATCAAAATGGGATAGGTCTTCGATGTGTCCTTGGGTGAATACACGGCCGTGAACAACTTGGCCCCATCGCGCATGGGGATCTGGTATTCGGCCTTCGTGTAATGGGATTTGACATACTCTTGGCCTTGGGCGAGGAGGTTGTGGGGAAGGAAGAGAAGGAGCAACGCGGAGAGGAGAGGGATGCGGGTCATGAATTGATCCTCAAGCGGGGAGAGGGAGTCGCTGATCCTACTCTACTTCGATTGCGACTCTTGGCGAGCCGAGAGTGCGGGAAGGTATGAAGAGGTCTCGCGCAAAGTCGCGAAGGAGGAGCCGTCTCGATTACGGATATTCACTTGGCGACTTCGCGTCTTTGCGCGAGATCGTTTTGAATTTCCCGCCTACCCATGCGATAATACCACCTCACGCTTTCCGCCTCGCTAGGACTCCCGCCATGAACTGCCTTGCCGATTCTCGAACCTGGCTCGCGTGCCTGCTGCTCTTCGTGGGTTCTCAACCCGCAACAGCCGCTCCGCTCTCGGGTGAAGAGTTCTTTGAGAAGAAAATCCGTCCCGTGCTGGCCGGGCAGTGTTACGAGTGCCATTCGGTGCAGGCGAAGAAAACGCAAGGGAACCTGGCACTCGATACTCGGGCCGGTCTGCTCAAAGGGGGCGATAGCGGTCCGATCCTTGCGCCCGGCAAGCCCGACGAAAGTTTATTGCTCAAGAGCATCCGACATGCAGATGCCGATCAGCGGATGCCGAAGAAGCGGGCGAAACTAGATGACGCCGTGATCGCCGACTTTGTCGAGTGGGTGAAACTCGGCGTTCCGATTCCGCTCGACAATCCGAAGGCGGCGGCCGCGTCGTGGGAAGAGATCTATCAGCAGCGACTCAAATGGTGGAGCTTGCAGGCGGTGCAACGGCCGCCGTTGCCGGGGGTGAAAAACGCGGCGTGGGGTCGTACCGAAATCGATCGGTTCATTCTGGCTCGACTCGAAGGGCAGGGGATCACCCCCGTGAAGGAGGCCGATACGCGCACGCTGATTCGCCGGCTTCGTTTCGCGTTGACTGGGTTGCCGCCGACGGTTGCGGAACTTGATGAGTTCTTAAAGGAAGCAAACGCTAAGCCGCAAGCGGCTTATGAGAAGTTAGTCGACCGACTATTGGCCTCGCCGCAGTTTGGCGAACGTTGGGCCCGCCACTGGATGGATGTCGTCCACTTCGCCGACACGCACGGCTATGAATGGGATCATCCCGCCAAGGGGACCTGGCAGTATCGCGACTACCTGATCCGTGCCTTCAATGCCGACGTTCCGTATCGGCAATTGATTCTCGAACACATCGCCGGCGATCTGTTGCCCAAACCGCGGATCGACAAGAAGACCAATGTGAACGAATCGATCCTCGGAACCGTGTCGATGCGATTGGGCGAACGCCGGCACGGCGATAGTGCCGAGTTCGAGGGGATCCATCAAGAAGCGATCGAGAACGTGATCGACACGATCAGCAAGACGTTCCTGGCCACCACGGTCGCCTGTGCACGGTGCCACGATCACAAGCTCGATGCGATCTCGCAGCGCGACTACTACGCGCTGGCCGGCATTTTCATGAGTTCGCGCTGGGTGTGCCGAGTGGCGGATGGGCAGGATTCGAATCAGAAGGTGCGCGACGAATTGAAGGAGATCAAGGAACGAATTCGGAAATTACAAGCAATCGCATGGCTCGGCGAACTTGAAAATCTCAAGAAGAGCGAGCGATGGATGACGGTCGGCGCGGACGGCAATCGCGAGAATATTCTCTACCCGTGGGCGCGCCTGCTCATTGCGGAAAAGAAGAGCGAGTTCGAGCATGAATGGAAGAAGCTCACCGCTGAATACACGGGCCTTCAGAGCGAACGACGCGATGCTAACTCCAAGAATTCGCGATTAATCGCTGACTTTACGACGGGAAAACTCCCCGACGGTTGGCATGCTGAAGGCTTCGGAATGCAGGATGGTTTCGGGCTTCATGGCGATTTCGTCGTCGCCGATGCGGGGCCGGAGTCGATCCAGCAAATTCTGCCGCCAGGGTTGTATACACATCACTATTCATCCCGATTGAATGGTGTTTTGCGCTCGCCCTTGCTGCCGGCCGATCAACCCTCGCTTTCCTTCCAGATCACGGCCGGCGGGTTGGCGGCCTCGCACGTCGTCGTCGATAATGCCTTGTTCCCAGAGAGCCGCTATCGCTTCCTCGATTTTCCGAATCTGAGTTGGCTCACGCTCGCCACGCTGCCGGACGAGATTCGCAAAGGCCGACGGATCTACGTCGAACTCAATACCAAGGAGTTCAACAATTACTATCCCCCGCGCACGGGCCTGGTAGCGAAATACACGCCGGAACAGCAGAAGGACCCGCGTTCGTGGTTCGGCGTGACGCGCATCTATGCCGGGCCACCGCCGAAGGATGAACTCGGCCGCTTCGTGACGATCTTCAACGGCAAGGTCCCCACTACCTTGAAGCAAGCGTCTCAACGGATTATTCAGCGATTTTCCCAAGCGTTCGGGCGCTTTCGCGATGGGGAAGCGGTCGAGGACGACGTGCTCATCATCAACGACCTACTTCAGCAGAAACTCTTGACGAACAAAGCCGACGCCACACCCCATCTGGCGAAAGCGATAGCGGACTATCGCGAGGCCGAGACACAGTTGCAGGCCGAGCACGTGGTCGGCAGCATCGCGGATTTCAATGAAGGTCGCGACGACCGCATCGCGGTGCGCGGCTCCTACACCGACCTCGGCGACGTCGTCCCGCGCGGCAATATTCGCATCCTTTCAAAGAACGTGCCCGCCAAGACCAAAGACAGCGGCCGGCTGGCGTTCGCCGAATCGATCGCCTCCGCCAACAATCCGCTGACTGCGCGGGTCTTTGTCAACCGCGTTTGGCACTATCTTTACGGCGAGGGGTTGGTCACGACCGTCGACGACTTCGGCCATCTCGGCGAACAACCGTCGCACCCGGAACTGCTCGACTATCTGGCGACTCGGTTCGTTGAAGAGGGTTGGTCGATCAAGAAGTTGATTCGCATGATGGTGATCTCGTCTACTTGGCGGCAAGCGAGCGTGCCCAACGAATCGGCCGTGCGGAAAGATCCAGGCAATCGCCTGTGGCATCATTACCCGCTACGGCGATTGGAAGCCGAGGCCATCCGCGATTCGATGCTGGCGGTCTCGGGCCGGCTTGATCCGAAGATGTACGGTCTGCCCATTGATCCCTATCGCCGGGCCATCGATGCCGACAAACGCCTGTTCTGCGGACCGCTCGACGGCGACGGCCGGCGCAGCATCTATACGAAGATGACCCTGATGGAACCGCCAAAGTTTCTGGCCCTGTTTAATCAGCCGATTCCGAAAGTGACCGTTGGTCGCCGCGACGTGACCAATGTCCCCGACCAGGCCCTGGCCCTGCTCAACGACCCATTCGTGATCGGCCAGGCGGAGTTCTGGGGCAAACGCTTGATCGCGGATAAGGCGAGTTCGGCGGATGAGCGAATCCGCAGCATTTTTCTAACCGCCCTCGGCCGGCCGCCAAACGACGCGGAACTCGATCGCTTCTGCTCTCTCGCGAACCAACTTGCCGAGTTGCGCAAGGTTCCCGCGGCCGATCTGTTGACGAGCCAAGCGGTCTGGCAGGATGTCGCCCATGCGGTGCTCAATCTGAAGGAGTTCATCTATGTCCGTTGAACGCCGGCAATTCTTGCAGAATTCGTCGCTCGGTTTCGGCTGGCTCGCCCTTTCCAGCATGTTGGCGAAGGGCGCGGTGACACCGCATTTCAAGCCGCGGGCCAAGAACGTCATCTTCTTGCTGCTGTTCGGCGGCCCGAGCCAGCTGGAAACGTTCGATCTCAAGCCCGACTCCGCGAGCAACCTCCGCGGTCCGTTCGGTCCCATCGCTTGCCGCACGCCCGACCTGCGCATCAGCGAATGCCTGCCGCAGCTGGCCAACGTCTCGAACAAGTTCTGCGTCGTCCGCACG
>JAIOQJ010000641.1 GCA_021413475.1 Planctomycetota bacterium
CCGCCCCTACGCCGCCGGCACCGCCGTTGCCGCCGCCCCCGCCCCCGCCATCAGCCGGACTTCCCGCCGAACCAATTCCGGACGTGGATCCGTTGCCGCCCGTTCCAGTTAAGCCGCCGCCGCCGGCTCCGCCGCCAGAACGGCCGCTGCCACTGTTGCCGCCGTTGGCGCCCGCACCACCGCCGCCGCCCGCCCCTCGCCCCACGGACGAACCGCCGCTGCCGTAGAGTCCGCCACCACCGCCACCGCCGCCGCCGTCGCCGGCGGAAGCCGGATTCCTGCCTGCGCCGCCGTTGCCGTTGAGACCGCCGCCCCCGCCGCCGCCGCCCAGTGCCACGGCACTGTAGGCAGCGCCAGCGCCGCCCGTCGCGGAACTGCCGGTAATGGGGACGTTCGTCAGTGTCACCGTGGCGCCGCTGTTGACGAACAGGCCGCCACCGGCCCCCAAACCGCCGCCGCCGCCGCCCGCGCCGCCGGACGACCCGGCCCCGCCCGTCGCGCTTCCCGCGGTGATCGTCAGGTTGCTGATGTTGACGGCCCCGGTATCAACGAAGAAAACCCGAGTCGTGCCGCCGCCGCTGACCGTCAACGCCCCCGCCCCGGGGCCGTTGATGGAAACACTGCTTTGAATCGGCTGCAGCGGCGACGTGAGCGCGATCGTGCCCGTCACGCCGGGTTGGAAGTTGATGTTGTTGGTCCCGCCCGCCGCGTTCGAATCGAGGATCGCCTGCCGCAGCGAGCCGGCACCGGCATCGGCGTTGGTCGAGACGGTGAAATCCGCCGCCCAGGCTGATGAGGAGCCGAGCGCCATGCACCCGGCCGCCAGGCAGGAACGGATCGATCGACGCCAGGAGAGGGGGAGAAAAATCATAGGGATCACGAATTAAGGGGTCATAGAGGACAAGATCTATTCTCCTTCAGGATCGGTTCTGCCGAATATAAGACTTGATACGCCTTCGAGGGGAGATGGAAAAGGATGGTCAAAATTTATCGGTGGGATGGATTGAGCTTGCCCAACGAACTGTGATCGCTGGCTGAAATGCCTCCGTAGCAACATTAGCGGCACAATCGGAATAATCGATTCGATGCGAAACTTGTTATTCAAGGCGATATGGCTCGTCATTTGTTCTGAGTTGCAAATTCGTTAGATCAAAACCCCTGTCAGAATAGCCTTTTCAAAATATCCCAAAGGCCATTGCTGCCATCACTTTCATTCGCATCGTCATACCCGCTCGAGCGCGAAGTCGGTTCGCATGGCGAACCATCGAATCGCGGAGTGAGCATGTTGTCAGACGTTGCCAAGGCGATCTGACGGGGTCGATAACGCGCCAGCACATCGATCTCACCCGCGTCGAGCCAGATCAGCTCGCAGCAAACACAGGTATCCACAACGACGCTGCCGCCGCCGCCGTACGGGTGCGTATCCATCTTTTTTTTGCAATTCGGGCAACCCGCTCGACGACGCAATTCGTCTTTCGCGAACGGAAGAGTCACCGAGGACGAATCTTTGCATTCTTCGCGGCGGTGAGCGAGGATCGCGTTGAAATCGGAGTTGGTTGTCAGAAATCCCCGGCAGGTTTCGCAACAAGAAATGGTGAATCCGCGGATCGCTGCCTTTATTAATGCCTTGGCGCAAACCGGACAGGAGTATTTGGTCGCCTCGCCGATGACGACAACACCATGGTCGTTACTCTGTGGAAACTCGAACGTCCCGCAATACGAGCAGCGGAAGTGGGACTGCCCGCTGATGGGGCTCATCGCGGCACCACAATTTGGGCAATTCATGGAGACCTTTCTCAATGGAACTCTATTTTTTGAACCTTAGAACGCTTTTTGATGCGAAGAAAGAAATGGCAATTCATGCGAAATACAAGAAAATCGCCTCGCGAGACGGGCGAAAAGTTCTCCTTTTTACGCCTTCTGGATTGCCTGAATCTTTTTTGCGAACTACGGTCCAATCGTGTTGCATCACACAATTGAGGAGACGATCCGTGAGTAAGCTTCGCGAGTTGAAGGACCAAATCTTGAATGAAGGCGTCGATTTACAGATTGATGAAGCGGACTGGGCTCGCATCCGGGCATTGCTCCCCGAGACCGGTGAACCGAGCAGAGATGACTTGCGTGTCTTGCTTGACATGCGCACCGAGGCTCGAGTGGTTTGCCCGGCTTTCGACTCTTATTTCTTCCCTGCATTTAAGGCGAACCTGCTTGCCGACGGCAAGATTTCGACGACTGAGCAATTCGAAATCTTGCGGATGCTTTATAGCGGCGGCGGGATCGATGCGACCGAGCGGCGGTTCCTGCAAGATCTGCGACGAGCATTGCGAGAGCCGTCGCCGGAGTTTGAGGCGATGTACAAGCAGGCCATGCGGGATTGACCGGGCCGCGACTCTGTTGGCATCGGAGCCAAAATAACACCTGTGTGATCATTTACCCGATCTTTCCGAGATGAGCGCCATCTGAGATACGGTTTGGATGTCAAGGGCCAATCGTACCGCAGTGCCAACCGAATACCACGAATTATCTGCCCGAATGATCTCTCGCCTTCCGCCAAAGGGTTCCCGGTGCCACCGGCGTAGGCGTTTATCGGCCCCGGATACCTCTCAACCGGCGTACCGCGGAACGGCATATTACGCCACGACCTCCGCCACCGTCGATACCGGCCATTCCCAGAGGGAAAGTTTACCACGTGCCGCCGGCAACGAAGGGACCAACACCAGCCCCTCCAAGATCCAACACCACGGCCCCGCCGCCGCCCAGTGGCCTCGCAAAGTTGGTGGCAGTTCTCCGATCTTCACGCAATCGACCAGGTTCACCTTGCAGAGTAACCGCCCACAGTAAGCCCGCATTTCTTCATCGCTCGGAATCGAAGGAACATCCTCCAGTGAGGCAGCCGTTCGCGCGAAACGCGCCAACTCTCCGCATTTGGACGTCCAGCGCCGCGAAGCATGAATCAACAGCGGCCCGCGATACCAGGTCCGCCATGTCCGGTTCTCGATGGGCTTGATCCCTGCCGCGATCAATCCGGCCCACGGCTGCTTGATAGTTAGTGCCTTCATGCGATAATCACTCCTATGAAAACTCCCTGCCCGCGCTGCAAGCGAACGCTCGAACAATGCGGCGAGGTTGTCGTCGAAGGCGAATCGTTCGCCGTTTTCCAATGCGATGACTGTATCGAGCCCATGCAATTCGGCGGCGAATCGTTTGATGCCGCCTACACGTTCGCGCTCAGGCCGGACGGTACCACGTTCGACCCGAGCGCGGATGATCTCACCGAGTAGGGGCGACCAGCATGTGGCCGTGGTGCCGGCAGCGAGCGAATGACCGGGGGAAGATTCTCCGGAACAGATTGATCGACCATCCGCACGCCTGACGCTCGTCGGCCCCTCGGGCGTGTGCGAACTCATGCAAGTAGGTGACCACGGACAGCGTCGGCAGGTTGATCCGATCCTCGCCCGGACTGTAGTAGGCCACGTCCCGCGCCCAGAACTTCAACTGCGTGCAAAGCCCGTAGACCCGGCACAATTCCTCATGCAGCTTCCCGAACTTTTCGCGGCGTTCGTTAAACGTGCCGCGCCATGGCTTCGATCGACGGAACGCTCGGAGCGCCTTCAACGCCTCGGGCTTATACTTCCGCCGATCGCTCAGCACTTCCGCCACCGTTGCTGGATAATTGGCTCGATAAGGCATGTTGTTCTCTATGTAAGGGGCGATGGTAAGGGGAGGGAAAGGGCGAGGGCGATCGTAACCGCTCAGAATGCCATACTCTTCACTGGCTTGCTGGGGGCGAACTCTTGGATCGTGTTGTTTCGAACCGCCTTCACTTTCCCGGGCATCTCTTCCGGCAGGCTCGCCAGATACGTGCCGTCATCCGTAAACCCGAAGTGAAGCGGATTCCCCCGCCGAACCGCGATCAACCGCCCGGGCCGATTCCATAACCCGAGCATGACCAGCGGGCGTTCCTTCCGGAAAAGATCACCCCCGCACGGGGCGGCCAATTCGACCGCCATCTTGCACCGCTCTTGCATCGTTCCGCGCTCATTCTCGATGAGCAGGCCGAGGATCTCCGAATCGCATTCGGTTTGCGGCAGTAACCCGTTCTCCCTGATCACTCGTTGATAATCCGGCAGAACCCCATTGTGGACGATCCAGCCCCCATCGGCCGGATGAGGATGATTGTTGCCGTTGTTCCGGAAATCGCCATGCGTCGCGAATCGGCAATGACCGATCAGCATGCGGGCACCCTTCAACATCCCGAGCAACCCGAGGCTATCGCTGATCCGGCCCGTTTGCTTGAACATCCGGAGGCGGCCCGCGGCGTCCGTCCACGCGAAGCCGAACGCATGCGCGCCCCGCGTTTCCGTTACCTGGGCGATTTTCTTCAGCGTCCGGATGTTGATCGGCCCACCGTTCGACACGAATCCAAAAACTCCACACATTTGAAACTCCCGTTTATGATCCGATGAAGGGCCGGAGCGACATTGCTCCGGCCCGTGGTGTTCTCTCAAGCCTGGGCGTCATACTTCCGGGCTAGCCGAACCAGTTCCTTTTTCGTCCGCTGGATGCTTGGGATACCCGTTCCCAACAGGCCCCCGTGCGTGTGCTTCTGCCGTCCCTTCGTCCAGCCGATCTGATAGAAGAGGCGGGTCAGGGCCGTTTCCCCCTCACCGCTCCGATGGATCGGCGACGTTTCGACCGGTGTCTTGGCCGTCCAATTGGTAACCCGCTTCGCCGTCAGGGCCCGCTCCACGATGGCCAAGCAGAGGCGAACATAGCCGGCGATCTTGACCCCGTTGAGCGTCGAAGCGAACGGCCGGAATTCAACCGTGGGGAGGCGAGTTCCGAAGTTGGCCACGTGATAGCGATTGCGTTGGCTCGCTTGCAGGGCCGTCCCCGCGTTGCCGTACCGATTCAAACCACCGCACCACCGGCCCCGTTCGCGGGCTTTCGTCCCCGTGCTGGCGTAGATCGCCTTCTCGAAGTTGGCGACCAACGTGGCGAGCTTGGCGACCGCTTCGGCATTGTTCTTGTCGAATCCCACGTGAATATGCAGACCGCAGGAACCGTTCACCTTGGCCCCCATGGCGCGGATCAAGGTAACGTCGGCGAGTAACCGGCGAAGGCCATCGGCCCCTTTCAGCACCGGCGACACGAACTCACAAGCCTCATGGCCGCGGACCGAGACGCGAATCGACGGATCGCGGTCGGCCTTCCAACCGGGAAGCGTCGGGATCTCAATCCCTTGGCCGTGTCCACCGATCCGAAGCAGGCCGCGGGGAATGGTCGCTTCGATCTCGACGCCGAACGTCAGCGATTCAACCAGAGCGATTTGCTCAACCGGGGAAGAATTGGTAAGATCTGGCATGTCGGACTCCCTAGAAGAGTTTGGCCGGGGT
>JAIOQJ010000182.1 GCA_021413475.1 Planctomycetota bacterium
TGTTCGTGATGAGCGCGAACCAAAAGGACGGGCGTTCGGGAATTCCGAACGATCTTGTCCGCGACACTACCAAGCCAAAAGCGAACGAAAGCACCGCGGCCATGCGATGTCATGACGATCAGATCCGCTTTGACCGCGATCGCATAGTCGTCGATTGCGTCGGCGACTGCTCCCTCCAGCAAAGCATGGCGAATCGGAACGGTCGCCACGGCGCTCAATTGCTTGACTAGGCCCTCCAGGTAATCGATTTCGGTTTGCCGGATCGTCTGATCGAGAGCCATGTCGGCGGACATCTCACTACCGACCATGAGTGGGGCCGGTGGGATGTGAATACGCACCAAATGCAAGGCGACGCCGTCTTGCTCCGCGATACTGAGCGCCCACGGTAGAGCGTGTTCGGCGAGGAGCGATCCGTCAAGTGGAACGAGGAGAGAACGGTACATTGCATCGGCTCCGAGGATAGCGGCGGATAGGCCTCGTTACGCAAGTTGTCGCAGAATATCGCAAGTGCTAATGACTCCAACCAGAGTTCCGTCAGAATCAGCGACAAAAAGGTGATGCACATTGAGCTTGAGCATCTGTTGCACGACCTCCGCGGCGGGCAGGTGACGCTCAACGGTAAATATCCCAGGCGTCATGATTTCTTCGACTTTCGTGCGATCCACGATTTCGATTCCAAAGTCCTCGGGCAACTTCTGGCCATGCGCTCGAACGTCGGTCCGTGGCGTCATGTCGCCGGTCTTCAGATAACGCACGTACTCGCGATCGTGGACGAGGATGTCGGTGACGGTCACAACGCCGATTGGGCGACCGTTGGCATCAATCACGGGAGCCGCGTCAAAGGCTCGATCGGCCAGCAACGCGATGGCCTCCTGCACGGAGGCTTCGCGCGGCAACGAAATCGGGTTCTCGGACATCAAATCTTCTGCCATGCGTGCTTTGAGCGTGACGGGCCGATGCGGAATTTTTTCGTATGCAGTTTGCATGGCGGCTCCAATTAAAAGAATGAAAGAGGCCAGGGAACTCTTAGCGAACATTGCAGCCGATCACTTCCGAAAAACTCGTGGGCGCTCTGATCCGATGTGGACTGTAAAGCGTTCGACATGAACCGGGTAGTTATTCTTCAAAGCTCGGGTAGCTAATGTCGCCCAGGTCGCGGACGTACGCATGGCAATGGAAACAAGTAAGCGTCAATTCCAGATACCGAAGCTTGGCGGCATCGAGGTTTTTGTCTTTCGCGGCTTTGATGAGGTCCTCGGCATTCTGTGTGAAGTCCTTACTCCACATCTCATACGTGTCGGTTTTGACGATCATCCAGGCTGCTTCCTTGCGAACACGAATCAGAGCTTCTGTTTCCGCGGCCGCTTTTGGCAGATCGTTCTTAATGAGCGCGGCCAACAACTTTTGCGAATGGTCGAGTTTTCGGGTCATCAATTCCTTGACCGTCTTCTTGTCTGGTTTCGGCGTGCCCTCCTTTTTCTTGTCGGCGGGAGCGTTTGCCTGTTCGCGCGTTTGGCCGAACTGCGACCATCCCACCAAGAGGCAGGCGACGATCGCCAAGCCAAGAGTCCATTTCCACATTTTTGAAGCTCCGGTTTCTTGAATGGCCACGGCGTTTCGGAGTTGAATTCGATGCGGCCGTGAAGAGAGGTAGCAACTGCGATGCCATTCGCAACTGCGTCGCAAATCACCAGGTGTTTCCGATTGGAGAACGGCATTTTCAAGGCAAGCCGCAATGTTGCACTGCCCCAAAATGCGCCGAGCTTTTCAGCCAAATCTCCGGTCGGTGTGCCCTTTCGCGTTTGGTTCTCCATTCGTGTGCGAATCCGCACGGGTCTTTTGATTTGCGTAATCGCCTCGAATCCCCCTTCCTGCGGCACGCCACTTCTCAGGGGGCAATCGGGAGTCTTGCCACACTGAACATCTCAACCACCAAGCTCTAATTTTCATTGAAGTCCACACATGAACTCACGAAGATAGTGCCACGACCGTTTTGTCGTCGTGGATTCAATGGACTCGAGATGGCCGATACCTCTCTAAGCCTCCTCCAGCGCTTGCAGCAGGAGCCGGATGCCGGCACCTGGCAGCGTTTCGTCGATTTATACGCGCCGCACATCGATCGCTGGTTGGCACGGCATCGGCTGCAAGAGGCTGATCGGGCCGATTTGGTCCAGGAAGTCCTTCAAATCATGGTGCGGAAGCTGCCGGAGTTTCAGCGGCTGCGTTCCGGGTCGTTTCGAGCCTGGTTGCGGGTGGTGACTGTCAATTGTCTGCGAGGTTTCTGGCGATCGGAAAATCGGCGGCCGTTGACGGCGGACGACAGCGACATCTTGAAAGCCATCGATGAACTGGCCGATCCGCAAAGTGCGTTGGCCAATCAATGGAATGCCGAGTACGACCGGAATTTAGTCCGCCGTTTACTGGCGATTCTGGAACCAATGTTCGAACCGACAACCCGGTTGGCGTTTCAGCGGGTGGCCCTGGAAGGCCGTAAGCCGAGCGAAGCGGCGGCGGAGTTGGGTCTTTCCGTCAACGCGGTTCTGCTCGCTAAGTCGCGAGTTCTGCGGCAGTTGCGTCGTGAACTGGACGGCCTAATGGAACATTCTTCGTTTTCGTGACAGGATTTCACCGTATCGGTCTTTTCTCTCCCGGACAGACAGCAATCGACGGAGACGTGAACATGAACGAAGTACGGACGGCCCATCCTGATTCCGAAAAGCTGGCCGCGTTTGCGGTCGGGCGGCTTTCGGACGCGGAGTCCGTGTCGATCGAGGCCCATCTGGCCGAGTGCGAGGCCTGCCGGCAAGTGGCGGCCGATGTGCCCGCGGATTCGTTGATGCAACTGTTGCAAGAATCGTCCATCGATACGCGCAATGACATCGTGGGCGGCGCGACCCCCGCGGAGCCGCCGAAGCCCGATTCGCTGCCGCCGCTTTATAAGAAGGTGGCCAAGATTCTGACCGGGAAAACGGAATCGACCCTCCCATTTACTCCGGCAAAACCGCTCAATGTCCCCCGCGAACTGGAAGCGCATCCGCGTTACGAGGTTCTCGCCTTGCTCGGCTCGGGCGGCATGGGGACGGTGTACAAGGCACGGCACCGGCTCATGGATCGCCTGGTAGCTCTCAAAGTCATCAACCCGGTGCTCGTGAATCAGCCGGGCGCGGTGGAACGATTTACCCGTGAGGTGAAGGCCGCGGCACAATTGACAGCCCCCAACATTGTGCATGCCTACGACGCGGAGCAGGCAGGCGGCACGCATTTCCTGGTCATGGAGTATGTCGAAGGCAAGATGCTTGCCGACCTCGTGAAGGAGAAGGGTTCTCTACCGGTTGGCCAGGCCTGCGAATATATGCGGCAGACGGCGGTTGGCCTGCAACACGCCCTCGAGAGGGGGATGGTGCATCGCGACATCAAGCCGCAAAACTTGATGGTGTCGACGTCGCCGGGTTCGCCGCCCGTCGTGAAGATTCTGGATTTCGGTCTGGCTCGCTTCGTGAGTGAATGCGCGCCGGCGGGTGCGACGACCGCCGTCGGAGCGATGATGGGCAGTCCCGATTACATGGCACCGGAGCAAGCGACCGACGCGCATACCGCCGACGCAAGGGCGGACATCTACAGCATGGGCTGCACGCTCTATCAATTGCTGGCGGGCCAGGTGCCGTTTCCGGACACGCCCCTTCTGAAGAAACTCGAAGCCCACCGCGATCGGTCCGCGATCCCATTGAATCATCTGCGAGCCGACGTCTCGCCCGAACTGGCAGCGATTGTCACCAAGATGATGGCCAAAGATCCCGCCCAACGTTACCAGAAACCCGCGGAGGTGGCCGCGGCCCTCGGACCATTCGTCAATGTTGAACCTGTTCCGAAGCCGGCACCGGTTCGCATCAGCGAATCGATGCGCCCGTTCTATCGCAAGCCCGCGTTCGTCGCGGCGGTGGCCATCTGCTTGCTACTCCTCGGCGGCGGCATCTTCCTCGCTCCGTATGTGCTGCGCGTACAGACAGAAACGGGCACGCTGATCATCACCTCGGACGACCCCGACGTGCAAATCGAAGTCAAATCGGGCGGCAAGACCGTCGTGTTGTTCTTCCCCAAAGAGAAGAAGCACATCGAATTGAAGGCGGGCGAGTACACCATCGAACTGGTCGGCGG